>JAQVMI010000287.1 GCA_028703735.1 Candidatus Cloacimonadota bacterium
CTGTGGGATTACCGCTTACCCCATCGCCATTGGTTACAGAGATTCCATTGCCACTGGCAGTAAGGGTTCTGCCTGCCACCGTATTTGCAGCAGTCCTCGCTATCAATCCATTGGTTGCCAGATTATGCACAGCAAGGGCTTGTCCGGTGAGACCAATTGTAGGATTTCCGCTTACACCATCTCCGTTGCTTACAGTAGCTCCGGTTCCTGCAGTAATTGTTCTGCCTGCTACAGTACCGGAAGCGGTACGGGTTATCAAGCCATTGGTAGCCAGATTATGCACAGCCAGAGCCTGCCCTGTAAGACCCAGCGTACCTGTGGTTGTGATAGTGCCTCCAGTAATACCATTACCTGTAGCAATACTGGTAACAGTTCCGCTACCGTCACCGGCTCCGATAGCTGTTCGGAATTCTGCAGCCGTAAGGGTGGATACGGTATTATCAGCATTAAATCTAAGAAATTTTACGGCAGAAGGATTGGTTAACCGCAGCAGATTGCCACCCACAGTGGTAGAACCGTGAACTGTGCCTGTAGTAGCTTGACTGTGCGTATAGGCGGTATTGCCATAATCTCCCCTATATGCTGTTGAGGACGTTGTTCCCAAAGCAAGATTATTCCCGGTATAATTTACTATGTAGGGGCTGGCGGTAGTTCCACTTCCTGTAACCGATATCAGGGTGCCGGCATTCACTTTGGTTTCAGAGCCATCTGCCTCTGCTACAGAAGTGATAAGTCTTGTCCAGCTTGGAGAGCCGGAGGTGCCAGAATTGTAATAGTATCCGGGAGTAACTCCTGAAGCAGTGGCAGTATTGAAAATCAATAATCCTGTAGCAGGGCTGCTGACTGTTGTTGCATCTGAGCTGCCTGTTAGAGCTATTCTGGGAACCAATAACCCTTTGGAGGTTGATTTGATATCCAGCATAGCAGAGCCATCTGGTTGAGAACCATCAGTATTTATACCCACGCTCTGGGCGTAAATGCCGAAGGCAACAATAAGTGACATACATAATAAGATGATGCGTTTCATGTGTTACTCCTTATTTTTTGTTTGCTATTTTGAGATTGGCAGTTGTTGCCCAGCAATGTACATGCCTCATGGGGTTAGAATTATCAGTATTGCGAATAGATTTTTTCACTGGGTAACTCCAAAGCAAATGCTTTCCTGATAGGATATATACAGGGAAGTGATCTGGGAAAGAGCTTGTTGACGATTCAAAATATCGTAATTCACCAGGACGTTTTTGAATTTACCATCGGCAAAGAAACAGGTAAAGCCGAAATATCCATCACCTGTGGCATTGGCTTGTTCCAGCACCGGACTGATCTGAATGGGGCACCTTGGGGATATTTCATTCTTACTCATGCAGATAGTTAACGCAAGAAGCTTGCCAAAACACCCGGGAATATTGATGCTACATTAACTGCTTGTTATGCAAATTGTTATGCGATAAGCGAGACGAGGTTTAGCCTTCCAAATTCAGGTAAAATATGTGAAATTGCGAAATATGAAATTTCACAAATTGAAATCTACTTAAGATTCCCGATGCCTAAGAGTATATGCCTCCAGATTGAATTTGGCAATTCTACGGCAGAGAGTGCTTTCGGATATCTTAAGCACTTTTGCAGCGTCTTTTTGCTTTCCCCGGGATTGCTCCAGGGCATGAATAATTCTTTCCACTTCAGGATTTCCCCAGCCTTTTACATCGGAAATACGTGTGTGATTAATCACATTCAGATTTATAAGGTCTGCATCTGTCCAGCACTCGTATCCACAAAGGATAAACAGCCTTTCCACCAGATTCTTCAGCTCTCGAACATTTCCAGGGAAACTATAATGTTGCAAATCTCTAACAAAAGCATCAGTTATTCGGGGAATGCTTAGATTATTTTGTTCAGCATACTGCTCTGTATAGTGCATCAGCAATTCTTCAATATCCTCCCTTCGTTCCCGTAGTGGAGGGATATATATCTCTATTGTGTTTAGCCGATGAAACAAATCCAGCCTAAACGCATTTGTACTTATGGCATCGTTTATATTGCGATTTGTAGAACTAATAATACGACTATCATAGGGAATTTCTTCGCTGGAGCCTACCGGGGTAAAGAGATGTGTTTCCACTACTCTAAGTAGCTTGGATTGAAGTTCCGACGGCATTTCGGTGATTTCATCTAAAAAAAGAGTACCTTTATGCGATTTATGCAAAAAGCCCTTGGTGCTGTTTATTGCCCCTGTAAATGCACCACGCACATGTCCAAACAGCTCGCTCTCCAAAACGCCGGCAGATAATGCAGAAACATTTATGGGGACAAAGGGAGAATCTCTACGAATACTGTTATAGTGGATGATGTTTGCCAATACATCCTTGCCCGTGCCAGATTCGCCATAGATAAAGACATTAGCGTTAGGATGTTGTGCTGCCAAAAGAGCCGATTCCAGCACCTTTCGGCTTGAAGCAGAATCCCCTATAAAAATGCAACCGGTTTTAGTTTTAGCTGGCTTTCCCATACATTGAAAACCAAGTGATCCACTTTCGTACCTATTGTTTAAACTTCCCATTTTGCTCTCTGATTCAGAACTCATTTCTGCTCTTAAATCTGCAATTAGCAATTGGTAGTTCTTTTCATTTTGTTTGGAGGCATTCAGTGCCGCTACAAAATCACCGCTCTTTTCATGCAAAGAGATCAAAGCCTGATTGGCTTTTATTAGCAGAGAACTATTCTGCTGTGCAGTGTAGTGTTCAATCGCTTCCTCGATGTTCTGTTTTGAAAGTTCATAATCTCCCATAAGGGTTAAGAAATGAGCTTGATTCAGTTTTGTTTGGATCAGAAGATCGGGGCTGTCCATACGTGCAACAATTTCTAAAGCCTTATCTAAATACTCCCGTGTAAGGTTAGGATTTTGCATAAGCCAGTAGCAACCTGCCATGTTGCTATATAACTCACAGTAAAAACGAACAGGCAATTGTCCAAGTTTCAGAGTAGCTTTTTCGGCTTCCATAAAGCATTTTAGGGCTTCTGCAGCTTTGTCCAGACGGAGATTGTGAGTTCCATAATTATAAATAATCTTAAAGTACTTGCTTGGTACATCTTTACAAAGCTCCAGTGCCTTATCCAGCATAGCAGTAGCTGCATCACCTTTATTGGTAAGATCATACAAAGTAGCAAGCCGATCAAGTAAATGTATTTGCTGCTCTTTATCCCCCGTTATCAGGCTTAACTCGTATGCTTTGGTATCGTTTGAAAGAGCTTTCTTATAGTTGTTGTTTCTATAATGGACATCACCTATACCAAGCAGGATATCAATTTTCAGGGTATTATTATCACTGTTTTGAACTGTTTTCCACGCAGTTTCAAGGAAATTAAGAGCTTTATCATAGGCTTGCAAGTACACCTGATATGCGCTATAATCCAGAAATACCTTAGCCAGGAGATACCGAT
Organism: Candidatus Cloacimonadota bacterium; assembly: GCA_028703735.1. GTDB lineage: Bacteria > Cloacimonadota > Cloacimonadia > Cloacimonadales > Cloacimonadaceae > Cloacimonas. The sequence continues at coordinate 3,439 of JAQVMI010000287.1, forward strand.
CGCTGGATTTTCTGCCATAATCCATAGCAATCTCAAAGCAGGCTTTTATCCTGTGTTTTTCGTCAGTATTAAAAAAGCATTTTGCCAACAGCAAATAGTGGCGGATCAATTCTTCGTTGTCATTCAGCTTAGCAGCACTCACAATTCTCGTAAGTGCTATTGCCTTAGCTTCTTCGTAACGACGTAACCTTAGCAAGGATGCTGCATACCACAAATGGAGCTTTCTAACGTTTGGATCAGATCCGAACTGAACTAAAAATTCATCATATCTTTGGACAAATTCAG
>JAQVMI010000288.1 GCA_028703735.1 Candidatus Cloacimonadota bacterium
GTATCAGATGATCGAGGATATCGAGGCAGATTACTCCCGTGGTAGTGATGGTTTGGAAGATGATTATGTTCCTGTATCCAAATCCAGCTACACAGGTTTACTTGGTTTCGATAAAGCACGCAAAACTGCAGAAACCCTCTTGGACGAATCCCTCAGGATGATTAAGCCTTTCAATAATAATCAGGTTTTGGTCGAATTTGTCCAAATGATCAAAGAACGCCTACCATAAATAATGATAGATATTCACACGCATCTGATACCCAATATAGACGATGGTTCCCAGGATTATGGCGATTCATTGCGTCAGCTTAAAAAGATGGCTGAGGGAGGAATTAAGAGTGTGTATCTTACTTCTCACTATTTCAGGGGTCATTATCAATACACCCGGGAAGAGTATAATAGGCACTTCGACCAGCTTTCAGCACAGGTAGTGCAAGCTGGTATTAATCTGAAACTGATTCCCGGTTTCGAAGTTTTTTTACAGCCCGATATCCTTACAGACATAAAAAAGCACTCTTTAACCATGGGAGACAGCGCTTATGTTTTGATAGAAAGCGACTTAAATGGGCTTCCAGACGATTTTTATAACAATATCTATCCTCTTTTAAGAGCTGGCTACAAGCCGATTCTGGCTCATGCCGAACGCTATGTAAGCATAATGCGCAAACCAGACCAAACAGAAAGCCTTAGCAAAAGGAATGTGTATATTCAAACCAATGCAGGAAGTCTTTTAGGTGCTTATGGCGAAAAGGTGAAACAAACAGCCTGGAAATTGGTAAACATGGGATGGACGCATTTTGTAGCCTCAGATGATCACGTTAGAGGTGAATACAAAGCTTTCTTTGAAGCTCGCGATGCAGTGGAAGAAGCTATTGACAATCACGCTGCTCATTTGTTGTTTCATGTGTATCCTTCCCTAATAGCTAAAAACGAGAGTATTCCTTACCAATATGTGCACATCTACCGCCCTCATCATTACAGACGCCGAAGTTGGCTGAAGAGGCTTTTTGCATAAACTCTTGATCACCGGAATAACCGGATTAGTGGGAAGAAATGTACTGCGGACGATCTTAGACAAAATACCTGATCTATCTGTTACTGCAATAGTTCGTCCCGGAACAAAGCCCTCCCGTTATGCAGAATTTGCCGTTCAGCAGCCGGGAATGGATCCCGCAATAAGCCAGTCCCATGCACCTGTTATAAACTATGGATTGCACTCTCCAAACCCTATTAGAGTGGTAGAAATAGATTTAGCCGATATTGTTAGTTTGAAGGACTTCCTGTTTACCAACGATTTCAATACCGTTTTGCACATTGGAGCAATTAGAGGTGGCAGAAAGTTTCCCAAATCCATCTATTTGAAGAGCAATGTTTATGCCACGGAACAGATGGTGGAATACTGTCTGGCAAAAGAGGCAAGGCTAATATTTTGTTCCTCTGTGGGAGTATTTGGAGCAATCCCAAACGAATTGCCGGCAAATCTATTAACCGAAAAGAACCCCGATAATTATTACCACTACACAAAAATTGAGGCAGAACGTACTATAAACAAAGCCGTTCTCTATGGCTTGCAGGCTGCTATTGTGCGCCCCAGCATAACCTATGGAACCGGTGATTATGGCTTTCCCTATCAACTGGTTAAAATGGTGAATCACCACTACTTTCCGCTTATCAACAAGCGCATCTGGATTCACCTCTGTCACATAGATGGCTTGGTTAAAGCACTGTCTTATCTGGTGGAAAAGCAATGGGAAAGCGGTATAACTTTTGCTGTGGCAGATAGGGAACCGGTTCAGCTAAAATCGCTTGTAGATTTTATCTCCAGACAACTTCAGGGTAAAAACTACCCCTCCAGTCTTGTTATTGACAGGCGTTTCTTCAGTTTTGGCGAAAAGATTGCCAGAATGATGCATAATGAATTGTGGATAAGCCGTTTCGAATTGATTTCCAAAAGCTGGTTCTACGATGTAAGCACCTTTCATGAGCTTTTGGAAAAAGAAGGCTACCTTCCTCATTTCACCATTCCAGAGTTTAAAATAACCATAGAAGATTACCAAAAAAGATAATGGCTGTACCTATTATTTACGATTGGGCGAAGTATTTCTGCAATCCGCACGAAGGTTTGGGCTCATCCTATGAACGGATAATCCTAAATGAACTGCTGCTGAAAACCATGAACCAATACAAAGTTATAAGTGCTTTGGAATCTCCCTCCTTCGGCTTCACCGGTCTTAGTGGTATAAATCTTGTCGCTATGGCAAATAATAAATGTGAGATTAGCCTGGAAGATCATGACAACGGCAGGTTAGCTTTGATCCAGGATACCTGGAATTCCCTTAATCTTGCCGTTAAAACAAAGCTAAATGTTGATTACACTAAACTTGACTATCCCGATAACAGCTTCGATATGGGGTTTAACTTCTCTGCCTTGTGGTTCACCAGCAATCTGAAAATGTTTTTAGCAGAGTTTTGTAGAGTATGCAGCAAAGCTATCCTGATTTGTGTTCCCAATCAGAATGGAATTGGATACAAAATGCAGATAAAGGACTATACCCCGCAGAAATACCCTCAGCTTCATCCTGCTCATCTTAATATACACAGCATAAAGCATCTCATGAGGCAAAACAACTGGAAGCTGGAATCCGAAGATTTTATTGATTGCCCCCCTTGGTTCGATATTGGAATGAGCAAAGAGCTTTTTCTAAAAAAACTGCTGCATAGTGCCCCTGATGATACTGATGAACCAACCCCAAGTAATGTAGTATCTATTTTGCCATATTACAAGGACGAAGATCCCTTGTTCAGAGAAAAAATGCTGCGTCTGGCTTTCGTGGAAAAAGCTGCTCCACAGATATTTAAGAAGTATTGGGCACACCATTACTATATGCTATTCACTCCGGATAATGGAGATAACTAATTGAAAACAAGGAACCTAATCACCCTTGTTTCAGGTTTGATTATTGGCATCCTGCTTCTGTTTATCTGGCTGCACTTTTATCCCCTGGAAGATATTAAGGAACACTTCTCTAACCTGAACTACTATTGGGTTGCTCTGGCTTCGCTGGCTTATCTATCTGCCTATTTTTTACGCTCCTGGCGTTGGAACTTGCTGCTGCCACTCGATAAAAAACCCGGCTTGGGTAAAACTTGGCTGTACTCAATGGGTGGAAACCTGATTAACTACTTAATCCCTCTAAGAGTAGGCGATGTGGTTCGAGCGTGGTTCATCAAACGCAACCACAATGTTCCAGTAATAAATGCGTTACCATCGGTTTTTATAGATAAAGCCTTCGATACCTTAGCAATCTTGTTTATCATAATTCTAATCCCTTTTTTAGCCATAGAAATCAGCCTGCCGATAATGGTTCTGCTTGGTTTACTCTGTTTGGTGTTTATATTTACCTTAGGGGTGCTGCTTTTTGCAGCCTGGCATAAAGCTGTGGCAGTGAAAGCCTTGCAGGCAATTGTTTCCTGGCTTCCCAATAGAGCAAAAGTGAAGGTGAATAGAGCCATAAATACCTTCATAACAGAACTAAATCTCTTTGAACATCACCTGATGGTGCTGGTGTTTGCTGTATTGCTTACCGCAGCAGGATTGTTACTGGATGGAATTTACTTTTTTTTGCTTTTCAAAGCCTTCGGCATCCCTTATCCTTTTGCCTTGGCAATGTTTGGCTACACTCTTATAAATTTATCCTATGCGCTGCCCCAACC
>JAQVMI010000010.1 GCA_028703735.1 Candidatus Cloacimonadota bacterium
ACCCCGAACCCCGCCGGGGGTCATATACATGTGATAAATACGTGCTCCTGTCCATTCTTCAAAGAGATCAAGCACAAAATCTCTGTGTGCCAAACACCATTGTGCCACAGTTCCCATACCAAAAGCACCACTCTGTCCCCCTGTCCACATCAGAAAACTGGCAAGACGTGAAAGCTCTAAGTTTAGCGTACGCAACCACACAGCACGTTCGGGTATTTCCACACCCAGAAGCTCTTCCACTGCTGCGGCAAAGAGGTATTCGTTAGTATCAGGCTCCGGAACACAAATTCTGCACACTATGGGAAAACAATTTATATACCTTCTGCGTTCCATTAGTTTTTCGAAGCCACGATGCAGGTAACCTACATGTGTATTGCAATTTACCACCTGGTCACCGCAGATATCAAGCTCCAGGCTCATGTTTCCGGTAACTCCGGGGTGTTGGGGACCCTGCCACATTTTTAGGTATTTCTGGCTGTCCAGGTCGTAAACTGATTTTCCGTTTACTATGGGTGGATACTTGCTTTCCATATCAATCCTCGGGGTAAAGCTGTTCTTTCATATATTGTTCCGGCTCTTTGTGTTGCCGTTCGCGGTTGCTATAGGTGTCTTCGCAATAAACCTTGGTATCAAAATCCCTGCGCATGGGGGGTGGACCCTGCCAGCCTTCCAAAATCATCGGTTTATAAACGCCTGGGCTACCGGGAAAATCTATACCAAACATCTCATGCAATTCCCGCTGATAAACCCTTGCCTGTTCCCACAGGTGATGCATGGAATCCATCACAGGGTTGTCTCGGGGGATAAATACGAAGATGCCCAAATCAGTTTTAGTAGCGTAATTATGCAGCAGGTATGTAACCTGAAACTTGCCATCTTCCAGCCAATCCACGCAGGTTACCATTACCAAATGAGTGTATCCGTGAATATCCCTGAGGTGCGTAAGCAGGCTTACCAACTGGCTGCTGGTTGCGGTAACAAAAGCTTGATTGTCCCGCTTGGATTGGTAATCTGTCAGCTCGAATTGCTTACTTAAGGTGTTAAATAGTTCTTTCATCATTCCTACCAATTATAATCCGGCATATTCCAGTCTTTGATCACACTTTTCTGGTTTTCTTTATACCAATCGAATTTCTCCGCATACAGGTTCTGCCCTTCGGCTTTACCTGCTTTTATCAGTTCTTTCAGTTTGGAAAAACCAGCCAATACAGCTTCCGGACGTGGCATACATCCGGTAACATATACATCCACGGGGATGTATTCGTCTATGCGCTTAACCGTGTTATAAGAATCCCAATACATGCCACCATTTATAGCGCAGGAGCATACTGCCACCACAAACTTGGGTCCCTGCATCTGTTCGTAGCTGCGTACTATGCGTTTTAGGGTTTTGATAGATACATAGCCACCAATCATAAACACGGAGGCTTGCCTGGGGGTGGGACGTGGCTGCATACCCAATCTGCTTATATCGTATCTGGCAGTAACCAGAGGGCGCAATTCAATAGCACCGCAACCTGTACCAAATGCCAATATCCACAGGCTGTTAGAACGAGCCCAATTGAAGAAATTCTCCATAATCTGCCAGCTTTTCTTAGCTGGTTGGGGACGCGCATCACAAAACCAATCCTGTTCTTCTTCCGATAATCCGGCGTTGGTTAAGGATTTATCGTCTTTGCGCCAATCCGGATAATCCGCTATAGGTGTTTGGGATACTTCCACCGTGAGATTACTATCATTTTTTATATCGTCATCTTTCATGCATCATACTCCTTAAAAGCTGAAAAGCAGCACAGAGATTATTCCCAATATAGTGGGATAGGTAAGGAAAAAGCGGATGGAATCCTCTGTTCTAAAGCGTGGATAGGCTGCCCCTACAAACACGCTAAACATGTATATCCAGAATGTCTTTAACATCAGGATGAGCAGGTTTGTGGCACCTCCAAAGAACAAGTTCATAAACAGCACCAGCTTTGCTCCGGCAAAAATGCCTCTATTTGTGGCAAGCATGCCGAGGAAGGAACTGTGATACTCTGTAGGAGGTCCTATGGGAATCTCCTGAGGAGCAATTACTACAGAGAAAGGATTATACATATTCATGCCCAACATGGAAATCATCGCGGTAATCACAGCCAAGGGATTGGTAAAGAGCGTCCAGCGTAGAAATCCACCTTGCTGTGCTGCTACTATTTCGGTGATATTAAGCGTGCCATATTGTGCCACCAAGCTTATCACAGACAATGCAAAGGGAACTTCGAAAGCAGTCATTTGTGCTAAGCCGCGGCTTACTGCAATAGCAGAATAGGGATGACCACCTTCTCCGGCACCCAGTGCCATACCAAGCTGACCAAAGAAGATGAAATACATCACTAAGAGCACATCGCCGCTAAGCGAGAAATTAGAGAAATATGCAGAGCCAAACAGCACCGGGATAAACATGTAGGTGCCAATGCCACCGGCTATGCGAAACACGGGACCTAAGTAGAACATAATCCCATGGGTGATGGCTGTGCGCTTGGCATTATTCTTGATAATATCTATAAAAGGCTGCCAGACTGGAGGTCCCAGCCTTCCCTGCACGCGGGCAAAGATTTTATGCACCATTCCATTAAGGGTTAAGCCCCAAACGGTTACCACCCCCAAAGAAATGAATGCCCAGAATACCTTAAATGCGATGCTCATTACTTCACCCCCAGAAGCAGATATAGGAAGATTGTGTACAGGAAGATGTGTAGCATATAGGTTTGACCGTTGCCGGTATAGATTCTTGCCAAGGTGGCTGATAGGGAATGGAATCCTTCTGCTACACCTTTATAAAAAGCAGTCACCCGCGGTTTAACCAAGAAACCCAGTGCTTTTTCGTAATGGGCGAACATATTATAGGCAAAATGAGTTGTCCAGGGTTTATAAGGACGTTCTGCGGCAAACACTATATTGAATTGCTTCACCTTCTGTGTTCTGGCATTTACCAACAGAAGCCAAATAAGCGGAATTATAAACACACCCATGGTAACATACATCACCAGATTGCCGTTCCAGTTACCATGAAGGGTGGGTGAATTCAGCACTAAATTATAGCCATCCCAATTAAGCCATTCCGGCTTGGCGATATAATCCCCCACAGCCAAAGAAAGAGGCTTTGTGATAATATTGGGGAAAACAGATATTGCCATGATAGCCATAATGAAGATTCCCTGTGGGATGATAAGCCAGATTGGTGCTTCTTTCACATCCTTCTGGTTAGGTTTTGCCTGCCCCAAAAACACTGTGTGGATAAGGCGATACAGATACAGGAAAGCAATGGCACTGGAGAAGAACACCAGGGCAGTCTGCAAATAGCGTCCTTGCTCCAATAGCGAGGTATAGATAAACCACTTAGAGCCAAAGCCACTTAAAGGGGGAACCCCTGAAACAGCAATAATACCCATTAGAACGCTGATAAAGGCAATTGGCATCTTCTTGATTAAACCACCCATTTCATACATATTGCGGGTTCCGGTTCTTAAAAATACCGCTGCCATTGCCATGAAGATAAGCCCCTTGAAGAACAGATGATTAACGGCAAGATACAGGGCTGAAACCCATCCCAAGTGTGTCATAAGCGATAAACCCACCACTATATAGCCAAGCTGGCTCATACTGGAATATGCAAGCAGCTTTTTGGCATCCTCCTGAAAAACCGCCATCAGAGCACCAAAGAAAGCAGTGAACACACCAATCCAGCCTAAAGCCATCATGCTTATGCTACTTGAAGATACAAATCTGGATATCAAGATTAACACCATTAACAAACCAAAAACTCCTGCCTTGGAGAGCACCGAGGATAGAATGCTGCTGGTTTCGTCATCTGCCTCACTATATGCCGCAGGTAACCAGTAATGAACCCCCACTGCACCCATTTTTATCAAAAATGCTACCCCAAGAAGCAGTGCAGGAAGCCAATCTATAGCCATAAAATTCGCTTGCAGAATTATTAGATAACCCTCTACAGTATTTGGCATCATTGAGAATCCCGCTAACATCAAATAAGCCCCAAAAGAAGAGAATACTATAAAAAGCAGTGCTGCCACTCTGGCTTTTTTCCCCTTTAGAATAAGCAGGTAGGCAGCAAGTGTCATCAGTTCCCAAGCTAAGAAAAATTGTAATTTGGTGCTTGCCAGAACAATGTTACCCAGGGCAAAAATTAACATAGTAAGTGATGGGAAAAATCCTTCTGCTGCCCCCTGGTAACGCATAAAGGCAAATATTTGCACGATACTTCCCCCCACAAGGATTAGGGCAAATAATTGCCCCATAAGCGGAAGAGGAGGTAGAAGCACAAACCATCCCCATAGAGATAGAGCGGCAATGGCAAGAACCCCTTTCAGTTTTACGGGAAGGATGTCTATAAGTCCAAACAAAATGAAAGCCATTATTGGATAGATGCTATTAGTACCTATTTGTGGATACATCAGGGTGAGGTAATAAGATACCGATGCTAATCCAAGGGCAGATACCATTAGCGGAAACAGCTTACTGAACGGCTTTTCCAGAGTGCTTTGGCTTTCGCCCTTTGCAGCAAAACCCAGCCACCGCATAAGGTAAACCACTTCCAACAGCGAACCTATCAATAAACCCGCCATCCACATCCAGGCTTGGGAAGCTCCAAAAATCTGGATAATCTGCCATTTGGCAAAGAACGAAGGAAAGGGTGGAAACCCCATTAAGGCTACTGCGAATATTCCGAAAATTATCAGCAAACCGCTATCGGAACGCAAAACACTCCAATCCTGCAAATTATTCCGCTTTGTTACGCCACAAAGCCAAAACAAGCCGGACTTTGCGAATAAATTTGTAATAAACAAGCCTAAGGCAATTCTTAATACCATCCCCTGCGGTAAGCCAAGCAAAGACAAAGCACCCAGGCTGAACACCAAAAGACCTGTTTGAGCAGTGGATGAATAACCCAGTAACCGGCTGGCGTTTTTCTGCCTTAAAGCGATTAAATTTCCAAAAACGAAGCTGATTAAACCTGCGCCTGTTAAAATCTCTAATAGTGCCGGAGTGAACAAGGGCATCAGTTTGTAGTATAGAAACAAGATAGCAGCAGTATTCACCGAGGAAATTAAGGACGCTACTCCCTTATCTGCAGATTGGTATAGATCCAGAGCCCATCCGTTTGCCGGAAATGGCTTTAGCTCTATAAAAACTCCAATTGCCATCAAAAACAAAGCGACAGTATATCCGGGAGTTTTTATAGGAGACAGGGATAGCCAGGTATCTATATTTAGTGTTCCGGTATAACGATAGGCAAGCACAATGCCAATTAGAAACAGAGTGCTGGATATTCCACCTGCCAACATGTATTTAATGCCGGCAACAAGAGAATTCTTATTCTGATCTACCGCAATAATGGCATAGGTGGCTATAGAAAGGATTTCCAGAAAAACAAAGGAATTGAATATATCCCTGGTAAGCACCAAGCCATTAGCCCCTAAAAGCACCAATAGATATAGAGCAATCGCCTGAGCACCGCTTTGCAAAAACCGCCGGTACAGATAGCTTGCCCCCAAAAATCCAAACAGATTTAACAAAGCAACCAGAACAGCCTCTACTACCCCGAATTGTAAAGAAATGGATAATGGAGCAGAGAAACCTGCACTGAAAACCACTACAGACAGATTAGGGTTATATAGTAAAGTATTTAGCTGCCAAAATCCCATACCGCTGGCAATTAGCAGAACTGCATATATGGTATAGATGCTAATTTTTCGGTGCAGTTTATCCAAAAGCGCAATAAGGAATGCAGTAATTAAGAACATGGCGAGCAAGAGCATTGGGTTTACCATTTTAGCTCCTCATAATCATTGATATTCAGGCTATTACCAACCTTATACAGCCTGACTGCAAAGCTTAGAAGCAAAGCAGTAACTGCCAGCCCGATAACGATTGCAGTTAATACCAGTGCCGAAGGAACCGGATCCACTACCTTTCCAAGTACCTGAATCCCCCCTTCTGCATTTTGGCTAATATTCACAGCCTTATCTACTATTGGGGCAGTGGCATGCTTCACATAGCCAATTGCCACAATCACCAGATGTGTGCCTGTATCAAGAATGGAAAATCCAATAATTATCCTGATGATGTTCTTCTTGATTAACATAGCCCATATCCCGATTAACATCAGCAATAATCCACAGATTAGCACCATCATAATTCGGTACCTCCGTGTTGCAGGGAATCTATCACGCTACAAAGCTCCGAACCTCCCTTTATCCCGATTATGCTGTAAATTATTGGCACAGCCCCGGTAGATACAATATCCAGCCACTTTCCTGCAGGTAAATAGCGGGGGTCTAAGAAAGAATTTGCACCCAGTAGCACCAAACCTGCCAAACCCAATAACACATAGATAAAGCCGGATATGGATTCACTGAAATGGATCAGATTATGTGAAAAATGAAAACTGATGTTTGCCATCACAAGTAACAAAAAGCCAGAGGCAATTACTACCCCTCCTTGAAACCCACCACCGGGACTAAGATGTCCATGAGCAAAAATATACACTCCAAACAGAACTATCAGAGGTGTTAGTAGTGAGGCACCGGTACACAGAATCTCGGAGCACTTTCTCCTGTGGTTAACCATATCATGCTTGCGTTTTAGCAAAAATCCAACTCCCGCAGTAGCCAAAAATAGCACCGTAACTTCACCCAGGGTATCTAAACCACGGTAGGTAACTACAATAGCGGTAACAACATTTGGCATATTTAGCTCATTCACCGATCCTTGAACATAGCTTGTGGCAAGCGGATTAAGCTTGGTGGGAGTGCTAAACTCCATCACAAACGGGAGAAAGATGTAGCCAATGCCAATAATAGCCACAAAAACCAATAAATACTTAATCATCCTCTCCTCCTTTTACATGCTTCATCGCATACAAAAAAACCACAGTGGTAAGCCCTGCCCCAATTGTTGCTTCGGTCATTGCCACATCTGGTGCTGCCATTAATAAATAGATTATGGATGCGGAGAGACTTATAATCCCCGAAGCAATTAAGGCGGTTATGGTTTTTTTGGTAAACACAGCATAAACAGCGGCACCAAGGCTAATAACAATCAACAGGATTAAGGCAAATATCTCAGGCATCTTGCTCCTCCACTTTATCGTCCGCCAAATTATCTCTGATAGATCTATCGGTTAGTTTTATTCCCGAAAAATGCGCTGCCCTTGCCAAGGCACTGGAACTGATAGGATTTGTAAAAAGCACAAACAAGATCAATAAAAGTATCTTGGGCAGCCAGGCAGTATTAGCCAATCCAATTCCCAGCAAAGTCATCATCGTCCCCAAGGTTGTGGCTTTTGTTCCAGCTTGCATGCGATTGTAAACATCTGGCATCCTTAGCACACCCATTGAACCCAAGAATAAAAATAGGGCACCTAACAGGCTAATAATTGAAGCTATAAAAAGCATCATAATCCACCTTCCAAGTAACGGGCTACGGAAATCACACCTAAAAAACTAAGCAGAGCATAAACCAGAGCTACATCTACATACACTATTCTGCCAGCCCTCATCGCTATCTGAATAATAAGGTTTATTCCACAAATAGTAATAACATCCAGGGCTACTACCCTATCGGCAGCAGTGGGACCCAGGTAAAACCTGATAAAGCTTAACAATATGGCTATTAGGGAAATGTAATAGGCAATATCGAATATTATGTAGGCGTATTCAACCATACATCACCTCCAGATGCTTTTCGAAAGTGCTTACAATTGCCACAGTAGCAGATTCGATATCATCAGATTTTATATCTATCCAGTGAATATAGAGGTATTCACCCTTTGCTTCCACTGTCATGGTTCCCGGAGTTAAAGTAATGGAATTTGCAAGCACAATCCTACCCAGCTTGCTGTGCAATTTGGTGCGTACTTTTACAATGCCGGGGTTAATAGGTAAACTTGGGGATAACACTCTGATGGCAACATCAATTGCGCTTTTAAACAGCTCTCTTAGAAACACAAAAATAAACTTGATACTGCAAAACAGTGCCTTTGGGTTTAGTTTCACATTCTCCAGAATTGCCAATCTGGAAGAAAATATTAAACTGATCGTTGCGGACACCAACGAGCCTATAATGAACTCGTTGCGGGTTACCTCGGATAGCACAAGCCACAATCCCGTAAGGATTAGATAGCTAAGAATAAGTGCCTTTACTCTGCGCATTTATCCCCCTTAGCTTTAATATTAATATTAATCTAACTCATCCGTGCCACTAAGGCAAATTAAAAAACCATAAATGCTATAATTTTTTGCAATGCCAACTATTGATGTATGTGTAATGGTGCTTATTAGGTATTTATAGGTAACGCTTTTACGGGGGATTGTGCTCTGGAGAAAGTCTGGCTCACTTTGTTAAAGAATTGGTTCCATTCTATCATTGTAGTATGTAAAACCGGCTCTCTTTCATAACGAGTTGGTAGAGATATTTCTACTTGTCATTCCTGCGAAGGCAGGAATCCATTTTTGGGATATTACAGTGATAACATTCTGTTAACCAACATATTACAGCAGTATCACTATGTGGGTGAAAAAAACTGGTTTCCGGATCAAGTCCGGAATGACAGAGTTGCTTAGCTGTTATGAAGTGTTTTTCAGACAGTCTACAAGTCCGGAATGACAAAAGTTACCCACTCATCACGAAAGAGAATATCTTTGCAAATGTGCTCCGCATAGTTAGATTGTTTATTGGATAGCAGAGCCACGCCCAAAGACAATTTCCGAAATGCCCAAAATTTATAACGCTGGCTCAGGTTAACCAAGCTTGTTAAAAGGTGGAGTAATGTCAGTTTCGTCCATATACAAAGTTCTAAAGCCCTGCCCTATCCCAAGGGAGCAAGTGATTACAAGATCGGTAATGCTGATCTTGGCAGCCTTTGTATGCTTGAATATTCTTAGCTCTCCCCTATCTGCCTGTGCGATGAGTGCCATGATAACAGTTCAGGGAAAACAGTTTAACAGCTTTAAACCCCAAGGCACAGCAGCAGAATATAATCTCTACAATGACCCCTGGGATTACTTTGGTTTTGTAATGGCAAATTCCACCCCTTATTCCAATTCTGATGGCTATGGTGTAGTAGCCTACAGCGAAGGGAATCCCACCCTCTCCTCCCGAAACATGTGGTATAAAAGGATTAAAACTGCCGAAGATTTTGATAGAGTATATTACACCGGAAGATACCTTAGTGCTGGTTCCGAAAATGCTGATTGGGATTTTGACGTTTTGGATAACGCATTATTTTCTGTGATGAACCCCCACAATCCCTTTACTATAGCCTTGTGCCATGTAAGAAATGCGAGCGGTGTTACTTATGGAAATCACCCCTTCTGGTTCAATTTCCGCAGAAAAACTTATACTTTTATGCATAATGGCTATTGCAACTCTGCCAGAGAATTTATGATCCATCGGATTTTGGAAACTGATCCGGATTGGTTCGCAAAATACCCCAGTAATTACTTCGAAGATATCGATCCCTTCCAATGGGTGGATACAGAAGTGATGTTTCATTACATTATGAGCTATGTAAAAGCCAGCGAGGGAAACACTCTATACGGAATAGCAAATGCTTTACGAGGCTTACGAAGCTTTCTGGAGGATCCCAGAACCGGAGTTTATAATTTTATCATGTCCGATGGAGAACAGCTTTATGCCTTCCGCAGCACTCCCAATCAGGGAACAAATTCCTACTACAAGCTGTCCTACAAAGTTTTTCCCGACTCATTTTATGCAGTTCGAACCCAAACCCCTTCCTCTGGTGATACAGAACTGAAACAAGCAGAATTAGTGGTATTCTCTCGCAACCATAAACCACGGCATTATTCAGTGCTAAAAAGCCTGAATGCGAATCCTTTCGAGCCAGAAAATATTATCACCACAACGCGAAGTATCTTGGAATTCCCTGGGATAAACCTGATGATAACCCCTAATCCCATTTCATCTACAGTTGGACAATTGAAGGTTTCCCTAAATCTACCGGGAATTACCGGCGCGAGTAAAGGCAAGGTGAAAGTATATAATCTTAAGGGACAGTGCGTATTATCCCGGGATATTACCCAGCTTGCCGGCACTTATATGCACCAGATTGATCTTTCCGGTTTTCCCATGGGTGTGTATCTATGCAGAGTTAATCTGGCAGGGTTATCCACAGTTTCCCGCTTCACAGTGGTGAAATAAGGGTCTTACAACACACCCAGGCACACCAGCACACCATCACTCCAGAACCCCCGCACCCCCAAACACCCTTGTATTTATACATCCTTACACTCAAAACACCCTTGCATTTATACAAGGATAGCCCAAAAATAACCTTGACATTTATCAGCCTCCGCTATTAAGTGGTTTTATGATAGAAGGATGGAGAAACTGCAATGTTTTATCGTAACATAGTCTCAGATTTAGAATCCTGGTCAAAATCTGCCTATCGCAAATCACTGATCTTGCGAGGTGCCAGACAGGTTGGAAAAACCACCGCTGTGCGTATGTTTGCTGCGCAGTTTGATACTTATATAGAACTGAACCTGGAAGAAGAGGCAGATAGGGCACTTTTTATAAGCGGAACGGATGTGCAGAAGCTTTATAATCTGATTAAACTTGCCAAAAATGTGGTGAATACGGGTAAAAGAACTCTGCTTTTTATTGATGAGATTCAGTATTCCGCAAATGCCATGCTAAGTTTACGGTATTTTTACGAAAAAATGCCAGAGCTTTATGTTGTAGCTGCGGGATCATTGTTGGAAGCATATCTGGCACGGAAAGGCATGGAGGTTTCGGTAGGCAGGATCGAATATCTGTGGGTTTATCCGCTTGATTTTGAAGAATTTCTGACAGCGCAAAAGCAGCAGGCACTACTACTTCAGTTGGCTGTATTCCCTTATCCTGATTATGCCTATTTACCTCTTAAAGAGCAATTTACGCAGTTTTGTCTGGTGGGAGGAATGCCGGAAGCTGTGAAAGCATGGATCGAAACCAATGATATAATGCAGGTTAGGCATATTCAATCCAGCATCATCAATACCTATGCGGATGACATTGGTAAATATTCCAATTCGCCTGAACAGAAAGAAGTTATCCTGCATGTAATGAATTCGGCGTATTTCAATATCTGCAAACGGATAGATTTTGCTGGCTTTGGCGATACAGGATATCGTAGCTTAGCAGTTAAACAAGCTTTCATGCTGCTCTGCCAAGTGTCCCTTTTCACATTGTTTTATCCAACTGGGGCATATAACTTGCCTGCTTTGCCAAATTTTAGAAAGAAACCGAAGCTATTGGCTTTCGACCTTGGAATTGTGAACTATGTGGCGGGAATTCAGGACAAATATTACAGTGAAGATAAGCTGCATTCCATCTTTAAAGGGGCTGCCATGGAACAGATTGTGGGACAGCAACTACTTGGCATGCAGCATAGACATTCCTTCCAACTGAAGTATTGGGTACGCGAAAACAGAAGCTCCAGCGCAGAATTGGACTATTTGATAGAGTGGCACAATCTGTTAATTCCCATCGAAGTGAAATCCGGGAAAACCGGGACTATGAAGTCACTTTTCCTGTTTATGGAAGAATCCGATTCCAAAGTGGCAGTGAGGGTTTATGATGGAACTAACAAATGGGAGACTGCCAAAACTGCTAAAGCAAAGGAATTTATCCTGCTGCACATAAATCTGGGATTGGTAACCCGGTTGTTTTACTATTTGAGTGAAGGCGGATTTGGTTAATACTCTCTGTAGGCAGGCTCTATATCAATGCGTGGACTGCCAATACCTACCGTGGCGTCCCAAAGAAGTAGTGATAAACCTTAAAGCAGGAGTCATTCAGTCCCACCACGTATTTCATACTTTCCCATTAAGCAGGAGTCATTCAGCCCCACCACGCATTTCGGGATTTTCCATATTTTCGGGGGCTGAAGGACTCATTGCGTACGGATGTAGCTATGAAGGATTCCGCATGCGTACGGTGGTGCTCTATTGGTTCCCGCATCAGTCCTTGCCACCAAAAAAAACAGAGACATTTTCAAGGCTATCAACGGTGGCAATGACTCCTGCTAAAACAGCCTTCGTTTAACTCTCAACTAAAGCCGTTATTAATACAGGTAAGTGCAAAATCCCCAAAGGCTTCAGTTGAAAGTCAAACGGTCACCCTGCTAAGAAAGTTCTGCTTGACGAAATTATTGGGTTATTATTTTATCGGTTCACTCGCAAAAACAGTAGGTTCAGGTTAGCTAAAGATACACCAGAATTGCGTTTATTTATACAAGTGCCAAGGCAGACTAAGGATACCAGAATATCTACGGAAATAATGCACTAAGTGGCACTGGGATAGCACTATAAACAAGGAGACCGCATGAACAAGGTTTTTATTTTTATCGCCCTGATTATCTTTTGCAGCATTATTTACGCTCAAACAGAGGACTGGGTGTGGGCAAAGCAAACCGGGGGTACAGGCAGTGACCTTGGCTCTGGAATCGCTACCGACAGCAGCGGAAACAGCTATGTTACCGGGTGGTTTAATAGCACAGTAACTTTAGGCAACACAACGTATACCAGTAACGGAGGAGAAGACATCTTTATAGCTAAGTTAGATGCCAGCGGGAGTTACTTATGGGCAAAAACTACTGGTGGATATAGTACTGATTATGGCATGTGCATCGCTAATGATAGTTTCGGAAATAGCTATGTAACTGGGTCTTTTGAAGGCACAGCTACTTTTGGGACTATCACGTTAACAAGTATTGGATATAGAGATATCTTTATCGCCAAGATAGATACTCATGGTAACTGGCTGTGGGTACAACAAGCTGGTGGGATAAGCAATAGCTACAGTGGAGGAGAAGGAATCGACCTTGATAGCAGTGGCAATTGCTATGTGACTGGGTATTTTGAGAATACTGCTACTTTTGGTTCCACAGTCCTAACAAGCAGCGGATATGGTGATGTCTTTATCACCAAGCTGGATACTAATGGAAACTACTTATGGGCTAAGAAAGCTGGAGGAATTAACGATGAAATATGTTACTGTATTGCAGTTGACAGCAGCGGAAACAGCTATGTGATGGGTGATTTTGGAGATTCAGCTACATTTGGTACAACTTTGCTAACAACTGGTGATTACACCAATACATTTATCGCTAAATTAGATACAAATGGAACATGGCTTTGGGTAAGACAAATTATTGGAACACAAATTATTGAGCAATTTGGTTCAGTAGCAACCGCAGGAAGAGGTATAGCCACTGACGATATTGGTAATTGTTATGTGACAGGATGCTTTGCAGGCAATGGAATTTTTGACTCTACCACCCTAACCAGCAGTGGCCATACCGATATCTTTATTGCAAAGTTGGATACCAACGGTAATTTCCTTTGGGCAAAGCAATCCGGAGGAACTTTATTTGACGATGGTTTTGGCTTAGGTATTGCCACCGACAACAGCGGAAATAGCTATGTTACGGGGCGTTTCAGTGGCAATGCAATTTTTGGTAACTATACACTAATCAGTAACGGAGGTTATGACATCTTCATTTCTAAGTTGGATACAAATGGAAATATTCTTTGGGCAAAGAAAGCCGGTGGTATTATTGATGAAGATATTCCCATTTCCACCGACGCAGGGAGAAGCATTGCTATCGACACTATGGGTAATTGCTATATAACGGGTTGGTTTTCTGGCACAGCCACTTTTGGGAATAATCTACTCACCAGCAGTGGAGCTCAAGACATTTTTATCGCCAAGTTAGCTCCTGATGGAGTTATCGTACTCCTTAACGACAGCTCCCTTGACTTTGGAACAACTTACTTTGATCACTATTCGACATGCGATTTATGGCTTAGGAACATAGGAACAGCTACCTTAACAGTCGATTCACTTGCCTTCATGCTTACTGACACACCCTTTGAAGTAATGGGGCTTACCTTGCCATTAAGTATTGCAGTTGGCGATAGTGTTGGTCTCCATATCCGCTTTACTCCTTCGGTATCTGGCTCAGTGTTAGATAGCCTTATCATATACAATAACTCCATTAATCTACCCCGTGCGGCTATCCGTTTGAATGGAACAGGAGTGTATATGCCACCTTTGCCACCGGAGGATGTGACTTTGGTGATGGATGGCAACAATGCCATTATCAGTTGGGATGCGGTAACCGAAACCGAATTACACACTCCTATTGTGCCGGATTATTACCTGGTATTCTACAACGGCTCTTCTGACTCTGAAAACGGTATATACTACTATTTATGGGATACTCCCGGTTTACAATTCACTCACCATTTGGTAGGGCTCCATGCCCAACACATGTTCTACCGTGTGGTCGCTTATAAATACTACGGACGGGGTGTATTTGACCTTACTTCATTAGGGTTACAGCCTGGCATGCCGGAAGAAGAGGTGTATAAAATTTTAGGTTATTGAGATAATGACTGCACTTATTTGTAACTAACTAACGATAAGCATGATAAACCTTTAAGCAGGAGTCATTGCCGCCGTTAGTAGCTTAAAAAATTGTCTCTATTTTGTTGGGTGGCAAGGACTGATGCGGAACCCAACTTAGCAAACCGTAACACATGCATAAGTCCTTCAGTCCGTTTTGGATGGAGGTAATTTGACATGCTATTGGGACTGATCGACTCCTGCTTGGTTGATCCTTGCTCACTCTGTTCATTATGGCTAAACATCCTGCTGAAGGCTTCGCAAAATACATTTGGGAGGGTATTGGGTGATTGTAAAGCTGATTTTGAACTTCAAGCAAGGAAGAAGGTGTAGATTCCGGATCGAGACCTGTATGACAAGAGAGGCCACTCCTATTTTAACATATAATCTATAACGAGTTATGT
>JAQVMI010000289.1 GCA_028703735.1 Candidatus Cloacimonadota bacterium
TCTCACCCGGCGCAAAACTTCCATGCCGTTTACCTCAGGTAAATCCAAATCCAGGAGGATCAAGGCTGGCAGGGGATCGAAACCCGGATTACCGCATTCTTCAAACAAGTATTTAAGTGCCTCTGCCCCATCTTCTTTCACCACAAGCTGGTTCTCAATTTTGCTTTTCTCCATAGCTCTTTGTGTAAGCTCGATATCGCTGGGATTATCTTCCACCAGCAGGATGTTTTTGCTATTCATGTACATTTCTCCTTAAAGTCCAATAAAAAGTGGCACCCTCTGATACAGCGGCTTCTGCCCAAATCTTACCGCCATGTCGTAATATTATTCTTTGCGCCATTGCCAAGCCCACCCCTACACCGGCAAATTGGGTTGGTTTGTGCATCCGTTGGAAAGCTCCGAATAATTTTTCTGCATAAGCCATCTCAAACCCGGCACCATTATCCTGTACGTAATAAACAGTATTACCATCTTTCGTTGTTTTGCCAACTTTAATCTGGGCTTCGGGTATTAATCCTGTAAATTTCCAGGCGTTATCCAGCAAGTTTTCCATCACCACTTCCAGCATTTTCTTATCACCCCAAACCAGCATATCAGGCTCTACACTTGTAGTTACCTGCCTATCCGGATGCTGCTCCTGCAGTTTATCAAGCACAATCCGTGCGATCTCAGATAAATTCACCTCTTCATAGCTGATAGGCTTTCGGCAGGCACGTGAAAGCTGTAACAGTGCTTCTATCAGAATCCCCATGCGGCTTGCTTCAGAGCGAATTGTGTTTAGGTATTTATGAGCCTTTTCGTTTAAACTATCCCCAAAATCCTCTAACAAAGCAAGGCTCCAGCCATCCACACCCCGCAAGGGAGAACGTAAATCGTGCGAAACAGTATAGGTGAAAGCTTGCAGCTCCTTATCCACTAATTCCAGTTGCTCGGTTCGCTGTTTAAGCTGTTGCTCCAATACATTTATCTGCTTTAATAGCAAATCATTTGGCATGCTTTCGTAATGTATTGGTTTAAGCACCAACACCAAACAATTCTTTGCAGCATTGATGGAAATTACCTGTAGAGGAAGGAGGTTTTTATTGATGGTAAAACTTAGTTCATCAGCAGAGCAGGCATCGCTATTGGATAGGGCATCGTGGCAGAATTGAAGCAGAGATACAGATTCTTCTCCGGTAAAAACTTCACTTAGCTCTTTACCAATAAACGCTTGGCACTTTATGCCCAAAAGAGTATCTACTGCTGCATTGGCATCCAGCAGAATTATCTCTCCGCTGTCCAATTGCTTACAGGTTAACACCCCAATTGGTGCATTCAATTCCATCTCTTATCCATTAGTTCTTTGTAATTTGGCATCACAAGCACATAGCATTGGTTCTGGTAAGGTTACCAGGATATGCTTCCTCCACCTTCAATTCCCCTAAGCCGCATGTTTCGCCAGTATAGCTTCACTTCGCCGGTAACAAACTTAAACTCACTGGATAGAGTTCCTGATATCCAGGGAACTTGATTATTGGCAGTTTTAGATTTTACCTCGGCAACTACTTTGGGAAACAGCACATTAAAATTATCTTCCGAATTCCGGCTTAACCTGATGAAGGCATCTGTGAAAACACTTCTGGATAGCGCAGAATTTTGAACCACAGCATTGGGTGAAGCACTGCTTATTATTACCTGTTTACCCGAAACAGAGCTTTGGCTTATAAAAGGTTTGGCGATAGCTTTTGCACCGGTAGGCTGCCAATTTCGGGATGCTTCCAGAATGATTATAGAGGTTTTGGCGGTTCGTAATTTCTGTGCCAAAGTGCTAACGCTATAGGCTGTTTTGCTTAAATCCTGCTCTGCACCAAGATTTGTAAAGGCAGGAACAAGGTAATTTGTAGTAGGGGTAGAAACTCCATGCCCGCTATAGTAAAATATTATCTCGTCTTCGGGAAGAATCTTTTGGGCAAGCGAATCCACATAAGCATTGATCACAGCCAGTTTGCAATTATCCAGCCTTTTCACCTTAAAATTTAGCTTTTTCAAAGCTAAAGCCATGGAATCTGCATCTGCTTTGGGGCTGCTAAGGGTAACTTTATCATAACTGTAATTGGCTATAACTAAAGCCTTTCGATCGGCGAATGCTGCTATGCACAAGCCAATCATGATGCTAATAATCAGCAGCTTTTTCATCTTTCCTCCACTTGTATAAATTCAATAAAATCTAAGTGACGAAACCCGCTTTCTTTGTCAATGAAATTTGTTGGCTTTATTGCAAAATTCTGCTTTTTTGCAAGATATTTCTTGACAGTTCATTGCCTGCAGATATTTCTTACACAAGGGGTGAAGGTGGCAGAAGCCTTTACCGGGAGGTAAACTCTATAGGCACCGGATCGTATTTGCACTCGCCTCGAGTGCTTAGTTTTGCAGACAGCCCAGGCACCCGTCATTACGGTTTTGATAGCTTGTAAAATAAACTCTATATTAATTCCTGAGCAGCGATAATTGTAAAAAAATGGAGTTTATTGAGATTAGGATAAGGCACCTACTCATTACCAAAGAACTAAATCTGCTTTCTTTTTGCTTGACGGAAAAAAGCTGCTTTTCATAATGTGCAAATGTAGTGAAAAGTCTGTAGCGCTTTCGACACTGATACCTGAACGAGATTATTTACAAATAAAATAGATAAGGAGATTATGGTATGGACGCTTTGATGCTTTTGGGCGATGAAGCCTTGGCACAAGGTGCGTTAGATGCCGGTATATCCGGCTTTTACGCATATCCGGGAACACCCTCCACGGAAATTATGGAGTATGTTCAGCGCTGTAAGCAAGCTGAAGGTATTCACCGCACCTGGAGTTCGAACGAAAAAACGGCAATGGAAGAATCCATTGGCATGAGCTATGCAGGCAAAAGAACCATGGTAATGATGAAACACGTTGGCTTGAATGTGGCGGCAGACCCATTTATGAATTCTGCCTTTACGGGAGCAAATGGCGGTTTGATTGTTACTGTGGCAGATGATCCCAGCATGCACAGCTCACAGAACGAGCAGGATTCACGGTTTTATGGCAAATTCGCTTTAATTCCAATTTTAGAGCCCTCCAATCAGCAGGAATGTTACGACATGGCTTTTTATGGTTTTGAGCTTTCCGAAAAATACCATATACCTGTGTTGCTGCGTTTAACCACCCGGCTTTCGCATTCCCGTTCCGGGGTTATCAGGCGCACTCCTCTGGCTCAGAATGCTCTAAAGAAACCGGAAGATTTGTTCCAGTTTATGCTGCTTCCGGCAATTGCACGCCGCAAGTATCAGAATTTGATAGCACTGCAAGAGAGCTTTGTGAATGAATCCGCTGCCTCTCCCTTTAATGCCTTTACCTTAAAGGCAAAGGACAATTCCCTTGGGATTATCTGCACCGGTTTGGCTTACAACTACCTTAGAGAAGCCTATCAGGGGGGAGAAATTCCTTACCCGGTAGTAAAAATCTGCCAGTATCCGCTACCCGAAAAGCAGATAAAAGAACTTTACAATTCTTGCGACAGCCTTCTAATATTGGAAGAAGGCATGCCTTTGGTGGAAGAACAGCTAAAGGGCTTGGCTTTTGATGGCATAAAACCCATAAAAGGCAGATTGGATGGCACTTTAAGCCGCGATGGCGAACTTAACCCCAATAAAGTTGCCCGTGCACTTGGTTTACCGGATACCTATG
>JAQVMI010000290.1 GCA_028703735.1 Candidatus Cloacimonadota bacterium
TTCTGTTTTTCCGCTGGAGCGTCCATCTGCCCATCCCATATAGGCTTCGTTTCCAATGGTAGTAGCCTTGGGGTCATATTGTTGCTTGGCTACATTACACAGCACATTAACAAAAGTATCGCCAATCATCTCTCCATTATCGCTTATATACTTGTAATATATATCGCTTTCTATCCCAAAGAAATCTGTCCATGCTACAATTGTACCGCCATTATCGAAGCTGGCAAGGGTAGGATTAGATTGAGTGGAATCCTTTTGAACAACATAGTAGCCAAGATTAGTCCACATGGGGCTACCTGGGTAAGAGAATTTCTGCGCAATAATATCGTGCATTCCGTTTATGTTCTCGCACCAGGCAAAAGTTATCCCTGTAGCATTTACAGTTATGGCTGGTTTTTCCTGTTCTCTTTGGTTATCAGCAAGGTTTTCGCCCAGGGGGTTCCAAATGCGTGTACCAGTGCTTGAAATGTGCTGTCCCCAATAGTTCAGGATGTAATCGTCCCGCAGATCTTTCCACATTACAAAAATGCCTTCAGGAGTTTTGTGCGCCATAGGTAAAAGCTGGATGGTATCCATACCATCGTGGGTGGAAGCCTTTAAGCCAGATTCGCTCCATCCTGTAAGGGCGTTTCCAGATTCATCAACCCGTTTCACCCAGATTGTTTGGCTACCGTTATTTGGATCGGCACGATGCCATACATAGTAATTATCTTTAAGGTCAAAAAAGAGGCATTCATTATTCAAGTTGGCTACCGGCAGAGTGGAAATCATTATACCATCCGGTCCCCACATTTTCTGTCCATTGAAGATTCGTTGACCATGAACATGATAGAAAAAGCTTGTGTTCAATTGATCTGCATTAGACCAGCCTATGTAGTAAGATCCTTCGTAGTAGCTAATCATTACATCTTTTTGGCGTAAGGGGCTGCTATCGGTAATTGCAATGCCAGATTCTCCCCAAAGGCGTTCACCTGTGGGGCTGATAAGCTGTGCATAAACCTTGGGATTAGCCCCGCGGGAATCTTCCCATACCACTGCAATATGATCGTCCGGCGTTACAATAGCCTCTGGTGTAATCTGTGAGCCATTTACAGATATTGTAAGCGGGCGTCCATTGGTTTCCAGGTCTAATGATCCATCAGGGTTTAGAAACTGAAAATAGATGCGATAACCGTCGTTAGCAAAACGGGTATCCTGCCAGATAATGGCTACATCGTTGCTACGCTTATAGATATTGTAGTGTAGCAGGGGGGTGTCTCCACTTAATCCCCAGAAAACTACTTTGCCATTGTTTTCCAATAAAGCAGTTCCAGAGGTGGTAAATGCTTGATAGTATATGCCCACGCTACCGTTGCGAACATCCATCCAGTTAACAAAAATATTATCACCTGATACCTTTACCAAGCTACCATTTTGTGCATTTGTGGCAGTGCAAACCGCTTTCCCATTTACATCCCAGAGTGCCTCACCCGTAGAAGATAGATGCTGAATGTAAACATCATCCGGGGTGGTTCCACCAGTTCTTAAATCATCCCAAACCACATAGCATCCGCCATTGGCATCGGGAGCCATACGCGGACCAATTTGAGCATATTCTGCTGTGCAAAGTGCTATGCCATCAGGATTCCATAGCTTGGTACCCGCAGCAGATAATTTTTGGGCGAACAGATCGGGATTTTGTAAATCGAGCCTGTGGTCTTCCCAAATTATAATTGCCCCATTATCGGAGGTTTTTACTATTCTGGGGTTTAGCTGAGGTCTTGCCAAGCCACCCTGATCACTATATACTATCAAAAACTCACCCCATTGAGGTTGCCCTGCAAGGTTAATCTTTTGAGCATAAATATCGGGATCGGGATTGCGCTGATCTTGCCAGGTGAACACAAAATCGCCACCAGTAAGGGCTGCCATACGAACACCAGCCTGGTTTCCGGCAGCAACACTAAGATCCAAAGTATTTGTCCAAGCCATAGTTCCATTGGCGTTAAAACGCTTGGCATACAAATCTTCTGCACCAACATAGTTGTGAGTATAAGCAATAATCATCCCACCCTGTCCATCGGGAAGCATGGTGTTCTGAGTTTCGTCACCAGTACCAGTGGCAATAGCTATACCGTTTACATCCCACACTGGTGCACCACTGGATGAAACGCGCTGTCCAAACAAATCTTTACTGGGATTACGAGAATCCACCCAAACGATGAAAGCACCACCATCGGAATCTGCTTCCATATTTAGGGAAATCTGAACTCCGGTGATTGTGCAAACTGGAACACCGCCTGTTTGCCAAAGCAAATGCCCCTGATTGTTTATTTTCTGGGCATATACATCGCCATCCATATCACCAGAGAAATCTATCCAGGCGATGATGTAGTTATTATCACTCGTTTTGGTGATTACGGGATCTTCCTGACGGTCTGTTTTTCCATCTATCAGAACGGGATCTCCCCAAACAAGATTACCTGCGGCATCCACTTTTTGAGCCCAAAGGTCACGCTCTCCAAGCTTGGTATCCGACCAAACATATATGGCACCGCCATCGTTAGTTTCTGTTCCTGTGCGGAACCACTCGATGTTTACACCTTGGCGTATTGCCACCGCATCTTGCCATAAGATACTGGCGGATAACGATGCGATAAGCAGAACCAAGCTTAGCATTAGGGTTATTCTTTTCATATTTTTCTCCTATAATTTTCTAAATATCTGTCCTTGTAATAAAAACCGCCCCGGCTGAGAACACACGAGGCGTGTGTAATTACAAAATGTTCAGTAACAACAGCCGCCCCGGCTGGGAACACAAGAGGCGTGGGTAGTTACAGATTATACAATAAGCAAGAAACTTTCCAAACTTCATGAAATGAATGAAAGAGGTTTATTTTTATTGGTGAGAGTTGAAGAATCGAGAGGCTAAGCAATGAGATTTCATGTGAGAGCTAAGGCAGAGAAGAGAGAAAGATTGACAGAATTGTGGTGTTATAAGACAAGGTTTAGCAAAAATAGTGTTAAGTAATGTGATTTTTGTTGGGAGGTTTAATGATTAAAGTTCAGAATCTTACAAAAGTATTCCCCAAAAAGGATGGCACAGTTTTTCACGCAGTTGATGATATCAGTTTCGAAGCACACGATGCGGAAATAGTGTGCCTTTTAGGCGTAAATGGAGCAGGGAAAACTACCACCATGCGAATTTTATCCACAGTGTTTCAGCCTACCTCTGGTACGGCAGAAATTATGGGATGGAATATAAAAACAGATGGCCAAAAAGTTCGGGAAAATCTGGGATTTCTTTCTGGTGATACGGGCTTGTATAATCGGCTTAGTGGCAAAGAGTTTATTAAATATTTCGGTCGTTTGTATGGAATAGAAGATAAGCTGATAGATCAGCGCATAGCAGAAATGGCAGAGCTATTGGATATGAACGATTTTTTAGATAAAAAAATTGAATTCCTTTCTACTGGTATGAAGCAAAAAATCTCCATTGTAAGGTCTATAATCCACGATCCACCTGTTATGATTTTCGATGAACCAACCGCTGGATTGGATATCTTAACCGCCAGGAACATAGTCTCGTTTATCCGCCAATGTAAACAGCGGGGAAAGTGTGTGCTTTTCTCTACACATATCATGAGGGAAGCGGAGCGTTTGGCAGATAGAGTTGTAATGATTCACGGCGGGAAAATATTAGCCAATGGTA
>JAQVMI010000291.1 GCA_028703735.1 Candidatus Cloacimonadota bacterium
ATGAAATCCGTAGCGGTTTCCGTTGCAGTATCGGTGGAGCACAGAAAGTATTTGGGGTTACACCCGATCTGGCAACATTCGGTAAGGCAATGGCTAATGGTTATGCAATTGCAGCTTTGGTAGGCAGCAAAGAGGTTATGAGTGTGTTGGCGGATAAAGTGTTTTTATCCTCCACATTTTTCCCAAATAGCGATTCCTTGGTTGCAGCCCTAAAAACAATCGAGATTTTGCAGCGTGATAATATATTGGATATCATAGCAGCTAAAGGGCGTAAATTTGCCTCTGATGTAGAAAAAGTAGTGGTAGAATCCGGTATCCCTGCAACTGTAAGCGGTGCTCCCTGGATGCCATTTATCACTTTCCCAAAGGATGAAACGGGTTTGTATAAAAAGTTAAGAACAGAATTCTACACCCAATTAATCCGCAGAAAAGTATTCTTACAACCATTCCACCATGGATACATCTGTTATCGTCACACGGAAGAGGATTTATCCTACACGGTTCAGGCAATCAAAGAATCATTTGCCGATCTGAAACCAATGCTTTAGGAGCTATAAGTGGCAAAATACATCTTTGTGATGGGTGGAGTGCTCTCTTCTTTAGGAAAGGGTATTGCTACAGCATCAATTGGCTTACTGCTAAAATCCATGGGATACAAGGTGGTTTTACAAAAGTTTGATCCCTACCTTAATGTAGACCCCGGAACCATGAGCCCTTACCAACATGGAGAAGTGTTTGTAACAGATGATGGTGCAGAAACCGATCTTGATTTGGGACACTATGAACGCTTCGTGGATGAAGCTCTTAGCCGTCATTCTTCCTGTTCAGCGGGACAGATATACGAAAGTGTAATTCAAAACGAAAGAAAGGGCTCTTACCTTGGCAAAACTGTTCAGGTAATCCCCCATGTTACCAATGAGATTAAAAGCCGGATCCAAAGACTGGCAGATAAATACGATATTGTTATCACAGAAATTGGTGGCACAGTAGGAGATATTGAAAGCCTGCCATTTATTGAAGCCATTCGTCAGTTACGTTTGGATTTGGGATACGATAATACGCTGTATATTTTGCTTACCTACGTTCCCTACATAAAAGCAGCAGGGGAACTTAAAACAAAACCCTCACAGCATAGCGCTGTGAAGCTGCGTGAGATTGGAATTCAACCTGATATTCTGCTCTGTCGTAGCGAAAAGCAATTTGATGAAGATATCTACAGCAAAATCGCCCTGTTTACCAATGTACAGCGGAGTCATGTGATTAATGCCATCGATGTAAAAAGCGTTTACGAAGTTCCATTAACCTTTCAAAAAGCTAATTTACCCCAGATCATCTGTAAGCATTTTCGGCTTCCCTTACACGACATGAATCTGGAAGCGTGGCACAGCTTCCTTAAGAATCAGGAACATACCACTACAACCACTACCATAGCAGTTTGTGGCAAATATGTTAAACATCAGGATGCTTACAAAAGCATAGAGGAATCACTTAGGAATGCCGCAGCAGCTATACCCACGAAGCTAAAGATTAAATGGGTAGATTCTGAAAGAAGCTTCAAAGAAAGTGATTTGGACAAGGAATTTGCCGAAACAGACGGAATCTTGATACCAGGTGGTTTTGGAGTACGTGGTATTGAAGGGAAGATTACTATAGCCAACTATGCCAGAACCCGAAACATTCCTTTCTTTGGTATATGTTTAGGCATGCAGGTAGCGGTAATAGAATGTGCCAGAAACCTGTGTAAACTGTCTGGAGCTCATAGTACCGAGTTTGATGAAATTAGCAGCCATCCTGTTATCCATCTGATGGAAGATCAATTGTATATAGATAAAGTTGGTGGCTCTATGCGTTTAGGTGCTTACGAATGCAATCTTGATCCGCAAAGCCTGGCTTATAAATACTATTCACAATTGGTGATCAGTGAAAGGCACAGGCATCGATTTGAATTCAACAACAAGTATCGCGAACCATTACAAGAGGCAGGATTGTTAATTAGCGGAACCTCTTTGGATGGATTGTTGGTAGAAGTGGTAGAATACCCTGCTAACGATTTCTATATTGGGGTACAGTTTCATCCGGAGTTTAAAAGCAGACCCAATAAACCTCACCCCCTATTTAGGGAGTTTGTTGCTATTGCAGCAAAGGGGAAATAAGCATTATAAAGTTAAGCTGCACAGACGATAACATCTGTGCAGCTTCAATTTTTTAATGTCTTTTTCTTTTAGTAAAACAAGTCTCTTTTGCCTTCTTTCATTTTGGTAAGGTTTTCTATCACCGAGTTCTTCATATTAGCATCGGATATCTTGTTAACCTCTCTTTCTATTAGCTCCAATCCGGCTACCAGGGTTCGGTCGCTGGAAAAATCATAAAGATATTCTGCAAAAGTTAGTAGTGCATTGGGTGTGCAAAATCTTTTCACAAAGCCTGGAACCGCAAATTCCATGAAATGCTCCCCTGTTCTTCCAGCTCTATAGCATGAAGTGCAAAAAGAAGGAATATAGCCACCTTTGGCAAGCTCAAATATAACATCATCCAAACTACGGGTGTCACCTAATACAAATTGACTTTTTTTACGTGATTCTTCATTCTTATGAGCATAATCACCCACACCAATACTACTACCTGCATCAATCTGCGATACCCCATATCGTAGTATCTCGTTTCTTATAGCAATAGGCTCCCGTGCAGTTAAAATCATTCCGGTATATGGTACACTCAATCTTAGAATTGCTACCAAAAGCTTAAAATCCTCATCGGATACCTGGTAAGGAGGATGAGTGGTAAAATCTGTCCCATTGGCAGGTTCAATGCGTGGGAAAGATATTGTATGCGGACCAACTCCAAAGCGATCTTCCAGATGTATTGTATGATACAGCAATCCCATCACCTCAAAACGCCAATCGTACAACCCCATCAATGCTCCAATGCCTAAATCGTCTATCCCTGCTTGCATGGCTCTATCCAAACCATCTAAACGCCAAAGAAAGCTGCTCTTTGGTCCTTTGGGATGCAGTTTGTTATAACTGGCTTCGTGATAAGTTTCCTGGAATATTTGGTACGTTCCAATACCCACAGATTTTACAGTGCGAAAACCTTCCACATCCATTGGAGCAGCATTGATGTTTACACGTCGTATCTCACCTTTTTTATACTTGGTATCATAAACAGTTTGCACCGTTTCTGCAATGTATTCAGGGCTATACATAGGATGTTCGCCATATACCATAATTAAACGTTTGTGACCGGTTTCTACCAAAGCTTTAGTTTCTGCCACCAAATCTGCATGAGATAATGTAGCCCTGAAACACTCTTTATTGGAGATTCGGAAACCGCAATATACACAGTCGTTTATGCATTCGTTGCCTACATAAAGAGGAGCAAACAGCACAATGCGATTACCATAAATACGCTCTTTAAGCTCGTGTGCACCATCTAAAATCAATTGCTTAAGTTCAGGATCTTTTACATTTATCAGTGCAGCAGTCTCATCGGGATTAAGACGCTGTTTATCCAAAGATTTAGCGATTATTTCTCTAATCCGGCTTTCATCCGGGTTGCTTTGGGCTGCAAGTAATGCTTCAATCTCACCAGTAGGTATAAAGGATTTTACTCCTTCAATACTAATCTTCATTTATCGCTCCTTTCTCAATTTTCAAGGTTTGTGCTTTCACTTTTACAGAAGGGATCAT
>JAQVMI010000292.1 GCA_028703735.1 Candidatus Cloacimonadota bacterium
GGTTCAGAAGAACTTCTTTTCCTACCGCAGTGAACGTCAACCGGTGTATAGCTTTGAAACCAGGCAGATACAGCTTCCGGAACAGCGTTTATTAAAGATTAGTGCCTACGATTTCGTTCGCCCCAATTCTCCCGAAACTGTTGCTTCACGCATGCAGTTCCGCTGGTTTGAACCTTTGGTGGCAGGTGCTGCCATAGGCTCTATGATATTTCTACTTTGGAATTTTGATTAAAGGAAAACAAATGCGCCGATACCTGATAATTATCCTGATCCTGCTTGCCGGCTTCACTGCCTGTAGCAAAAATAGAACCCCAGAATCCTCCGAAACGAAATTGAAAAAAGCAGATGAGCTGTTTGCCAAGAAGAAATATGCCAGGGCTGCCACTATCTATGACGAGATTTCTTTCGAGAGAAAATCTGCTGCTACTGCCTATGCAACACTGCAACAAGCAGAACGCTACTTCGCCACCAATAAATTTGCCGATGCACGCAGCAAGTATGAGCAATTCATTGCCTCTTTTCCAGATCATCAAAGGGTGAATCATGCCTATTTCCAGGTGGGAGTGTGCCTCTATGAGGAATCGCTGCCCCCGCAATACGATCAGGATGAAACAATTCGCAGCATAGAGGCTTTTCGCTTGTTTATCGAAAAATTCCCCACCGATACCAAATATACCTCTGCTTTGGATTACATCCGAAAATGCCAATATAAGATGCTGGAAAAAACCTATATGAATGGGTATATCCACTTTAAAATGAAGGATTACAGTGCTGCCCTGATGTATTTTGACGAGATAATTATCTTGGGGAATAATGACAAACTGGATAGGAAATCACTTTATTATTCCGCCAAACTGCATCTGCACCAAAAAAATAGGGATAAGGCAGAAGCCAGTTTTGAACTATTGAAATCAAGATATCCCTCTTCTAAGGAAACCAAGAAAATATCCCGCCACTTTAACAAATGAGCTTTTCCCAATTACGCGATCTGGAGGGCACTACTGCTATTTTAGGGGGGAGTTTCGATCCTATTCATAACGGACATCTTCAGATTGCACAGCAAGTGTTATATTGGACTCGTGTGGCAACGGTATTATTTGTCCCCACCGGCAATCACCCTTTTAAACAGAATGATATCAGGCAGGGCTTTGCTCAACGCTATGCCTTAGTTAAAGAAACAATTGCAAATGAGCCGCGCTTTGCTATTTCTGAGGTAGATAAAAATGGGAGTGGTTACACAGCGCACCTGGTGCAAAAACTGCAAGAAGCAAACCCCGGCATTAGATATGTGTTTATTATCGGAGCAGATAACTTGCCCCAACTTCATGAGTGGTTCGATTACCCCTGGCTATCAAAGCACCTGCATTTTTTGGTGCTCCCCCGTCCAGGCTTTAAGATTGACCTTAATCTGCTGGCAAACCTGAGGGCGAACCTGCTCGCCATAGAGCTATCCCCCATTTCTTCTTCGGATATCAAAGATAGAATTGCCCGGGGTATCAGCATCACAGGATTGGTTCCAGAACCCTTGGAACAGCGAATTTTCCAGCTATACAGCACAGCAACACCAAAATAGATAACATTACTGACTATGCTATTATTTGCGTTTTGTAAAGCCTGACAAGTCGCAAGTAATATCGGGGTGGCAATCTCCTGATTGCCACAAGCCGATCGGGAGATCGGCTTCCCTATGCTTGTTATGATAATAGTTTTACCCAAATAAGGATAAGCCATGAATAATAGTAACAAAAAGAGCTTTCTGGAGCGAGTTCCCCTTAGCCCCAAACAATCTCTGGGAGAGGAAATTGCCAATGCAATAACACATGGAACCGGAGTGGGGCTTTCCATTGCCGCACTGGTGATTTTAGTGGTGTTTGCAGCTAAACAAAGCGACACCTGGAAGGTGGTATCATTTTCCATCTATGGAGCTTCGATGATAGCGATGTACCTTGCCTCCACCCTTTATCACAGCTTCCCTCAGGATAAAGTGAAACGTTTCTTTCGTATTTTGGATCATTGCTCCATCTTTTTGCTTATAGCAGGAACATACACACCCATAACTATTGGCACAATGCGGGGTGGCTGGGGTTGGACTCTATTTGGAGTTATCTGGGGCTTGGCAATCCTGGGAATAAACCTGAAGATCTTTGCTTTGCGTAAGCTGAAAACTGTCTCCATTATTGTTTACATCCTGATGGGCTGGATAGTTGTAATAGCCATAAAACCCCTGTTAAGTGCTGCTCCCGCATCATTTTTGGGCTGGATGTTAGCAGGTGGACTTGCCTATACCCTGGGGATTGTATTTTATGCTGCCAAGCGTATGCCTTATCATCACAGTGTATGGCATCTTTTTGTTCTGGGTGGTAGTACTTTCCATTTTATAGGCATGCTTCAGCTTTTGAAATAGAACCGCATTCTATTGCTACCATGATTACCTCCTTGATAACCTCACACCTTTGTGAGAACGCTTCTGAAGGCAGCTTCACTTCCTAACCAATGTTCAGATTAATCTGTGGCAAACAAGAGATTGCACCCCTCCTTTGCCATTACCTTTTTAATCGCTGGTTGTGAGCTAATACCAAAAAACCTCTTGACATTCCCTGCCCCTGTAAATTCATGGCTTTCTGATCATAATTATGCATGTAATCAAGGAGATATAAGATAATGAAACGTACTTATCAACCACATAATCGTTCCCGCAAAAACACACATGGCTTCCGTAGCCGCATGGCAACCAAGAATGGACGCAAGGTCTTGGCACGTCGCAGAGCTAAGGGGAGAAAATCCTTAAGCGTATGAGCTTATGGTGCAGTGGATTAAATCCCACGCTCATTACGCCGATTTTAAGCAACCCAATTTTCAACTTCGGACGGCGCATTTTTATATCCCCGTTCTTGTTTGTGCAGGTGAAACTGCAGTGGGGATTACGATTAGCAAAAAGATTGGTAATGCCGTGCGGCGCAATTTGCTTAAACGCAGAATCAAAGCATGGATTTACCAGAATCACACTCTATTCACCTCTGGTTATCAGCTAAATCTGGTAGCCAAACGTGGTGCAGCAGAGTTATCCTGGCTGGATTTATGCGCACAACTGAGCATTCTATGTTCTCTACTTCACAAACGAGATATGGCATAAGGCATATTTTGCGCCTTCCCAACCAGCTTTTTTTAGCATTTATCCGGCTTTACCAAATAGCCATTTCTCCCTTTCTGCCTAATAGTTGCCGGTTTGAGCCAAGCTGCAGCCGTTATGGATATGAAGCTTACCGTAAATATAACTTTATTAAAGCCACATACTTAACTATCTGGCGCATTATTCGTTGTAATCCCTTTTGCAAGGGTGGTTACGACCCTCTTCCCTAAGGAGGATTTGTGGATAAACGAACCCTTACAGCTCTGCTTCTGATGTTCTTGCTTTGGATGGTTTTTAACCAATTTGTGTGGAAACCCCAGCAAGCCCAGCAGCAAGCTCTTCCAGCTACTACACCTGCCGAAACCAAAGCTGCCGTTGTTGCAGCACCAGAGAGCCTTTCTACTTTGCCCGCTGCGGATAGTTTGTTGGCTACTTCTGCCCAGGCTCAAATAGTAAAACTCTCTAATTCTAACATGACAGTAAGCTTTAACACCAAAGGCGCAAGTATCGCCGGAATAGAACTGAACAAATTTAGCATGAAAAACGGGACTCGGGTG
>JAQVMI010000293.1 GCA_028703735.1 Candidatus Cloacimonadota bacterium
ATGCGCTTTGGCGTATGGTCCGAAATCGACAGGTTCAGGTTCATCTACAAAACTTGCGGGGTCTGAAGCTATATCTATTCTGCAAGAGCAAAACAGCACTCCAAAATCCTTGGTTACCCATCCTTCCGTATTTACGATAGGCTCGAAGATATCATCCCTGAATATCTCCATAAGCGCAGGGATATCGAAGGAATTTACCATTATATCCACATCGTGGGGGCTTAGCTTTATTCCGCGTAAACATACGGCACAGCTACCTGTAAGCCACCAATCTATCCCCTTTCCGGCTACTCTGTTGGCAAAATCTAACAAGCCGGCTTCCCAGGGAATGGAGGAAAAATATCCTAACTGATTGAACATGGCTTCTCCATTTTGCACGAAGTTTCGCCTGATGATATCTATATGCGGATAGTTTGCGGGATACGCTTTGTAAAAGCCACTGTCATCTTCCTGGTAGTAACACATCTTAAAAACGGGGATGTAGCGGGGATCGTAACAGCTAATCCTGAAATATACTTTTCCGTCATGTTCGTAGGTAGTTAGTTTCATGGCGCACTTGCCTCCTGTGAAAGCATAAGTAAGAAGCAAGGTTTGTTACATTGGCAAAGCTGTCAAGCACCAGGGTTGAATATTTTTATACGAGTGACAGTATTTGACATAGCGGTGTCACTTTTTTAGTGCTGGAGTGCTGGGGTGCTGGGGTGATGGGGTGATGGGGTGCTGGGGTGCGGGAGTGCTGGGGTGCTGGAGTGCTGGGGTGCTGGGGTGATGGGGTGCACAAGCCTCGTGTGTGCTCCTATAAATAGGGCAGGAGTAACGATTTTTTTAATGGAGGCACATTTCTCTTGACACATTGTCAACTCTTTTTACAGTTGCTTTGTAAACTAAAAACTCCTATGTGGAGGAATTATGCCAGAAAGCATGATGAAACAGATGCACGATTATGTTACAGGACGAATAGCCTTACCCCGTGTAATAGGGATTTTGCGCGATGATACGCATAGTCATTTAGTGGAAATAACGGGAAAATCCGGATCGGGCAAGAGCTATTTTGTGGCTCCGCTGCTGCAAAGTTTGGAAGAAGTGTATTCGGATAGAGCCTTTTTTTCTCCCCATCCCCTGGATTTTAACCATTTTACCGAGCTGATCCAGATATTCTGTGCTATTAGCGAAGCAGATTTATTCTTGCTATATCAGGAGTTTCATGCCAGCATAGATTCCGCCAATAAGTTCGATTTTTTCTATTATATCACCGAGAGGCTTTTAGAGAAGGAATTGTTTAAACCTCTGCTTTTGGTGATAGACGATTGTGATGTTTTGGATAGATACAGCCGCGATTATTTGCAGTATCTGGTGCAGTATTTACCCGGGATGGGAATTCAGATTGTGGTGTTTTCGCAGGAACGCTTGTTTCCTTTTTCGGATGTGGAACATATCCCTGCCTTGGGGGTGGAGGATTGTCAACAGCTTTTACAACACACTTTTCCGGATACAACCTTCACCTATGCCAGCGAGAGCGAAATCTTCCAGCGGATAACATCTGGAAACCTGATGATAATAGAGAAGATATTCAGGGAGATTCTGCATAATAACCCCAAGAGGATCTTTGATCTCAGCCCCTATCTGGAGAAGACCTTTGAAGCCTCCGAAATGTATCATAAGCTGCTGGATAGCCTTACCGATACGCAAAGGGATTTGCTGATTTCGCTGTATGTATTGGATGGTTTATTGCCCGATGAGCTTCAGCTTGCCCTGGGTAAGCCAAAAACATTTAGTGCAGATATTGCCGCATTGGGCGATTTGGGTTTGATATCCTGCCCCAAAGTTCGCTGCATAATTCAGAAAAAAGGTGCCTTTACAAACTGGATGCTGGCGAACCCGACAAAATTCTCTCCTGCCCTTAGCAAAAAGCTGACGGACTATTTAAGTAAAACATCCAAGTTCAAACAGGTGTTGGTGCGCTTGCAGATGTTCACCAAAAAGTATGTGGCTGCCTCCTTTGATGATGTAGTAAGCGATCTAATTCTGATAAACGATTCCGAAAGCCTATTGGTTTTGGAAGAATACATGCTGGCTCACACAAAAAATGCCACAAACAAGCTGGAGAGCCTGCAAAGGATTGCCGCTGCCCATTCTAATCTGAATCAGAAAGAGAAAGCGGTGGATTACTACCGCCAAGCCTTGCACCTCTGCACCGAAAATAACCTGCCTGCGGAACAGGTAGTATATCAGCTTGCCAATAATTTATATGCCGTAAATTCCTCGGCGTTTGCTTTGGAAATAATTAAGAAATACTCTCCCGCTACTATAGATCCCTATTGGAAATCTAAAATATTGCTGTTGAAAGCAGAGATTTTAACCGAAAGCGAAGCTTTTGATGATGCATTTTCTGCCCTGGATGTGGTGTTACATTCGCGCAGCAGCATAGAAGACGCAGTGATGCGAAACCGCGTTCAAGCCGAAGCACGTAAAATACGAGGCAAGATTCATTACTACATAAACGAATGGGAAAAAGCCGAGGAAACCTTTAAGGAAGCAGAATCACTATACACCCTGGCAGAAGATCATAGCGGTTTGGCTGCAATCTATAATAATTTGGGTGTGCTATACATGTTTCAGGGAGATTGGGAGAAAAGTGAAACCCACTATCTGAAAAGCCTGGCTTTGGAAAAAGAGCACTATAATCTGAATGGGATCTCGGTGTGCTATAACAATTTGGGTGGATTAGTGGACGATAAGGGCGATTTCGAGAAAGCTATCTATTATTACGAGGAAGCCCTAAAGATTCAGAAATTGCTTAGCGAACCCTATAACATCACCAATATTTACAATAATATTGGGGTAACCCTTATGGATCATGGGGATTTTGTGCGTGCCGAAGATGCTTTAAAGAAATCTTTGGATATTGCCATAGAATTCTCCTTTTATCGCAATAACATAGCCTCTTTGAATAACCTGGGCGCACTTTGCTTTAAAAAAGGGGATTGGACAACCTCGATAGCCTATTACGAGCAAGCTATCAAAAAATGCCAGGAAAGCAGCTTCTACGAAGGAATGCTGCGCAGCTTTAATAATCTGGGCGAAGTGTATGAAAAGCAGAACGAACTAAATTTGGCTTATGATCTATATTTTAAGGGTTTAGAGCTGCTGCCTTCGGTTAATGACGATTATATAAAAGCAGAGCTATATGGAAATTTGGGCAGTGTGCTAACCAAGCTGCATAAGTTCAAAGAAGCCTATCCCTATCTGGTGGAGAGCTTTGATTTCTTCAAAAATATCGCTGCCAGAGATAAGATTATAGAGGGTTGCCAGAAACAAGCCTTTTACTTTATTATGACCCGCAATTATGAAAGCGCAGATTATTACATCAGCGAAGCAGTTAAAATAGCCACAGAGCAAAATTTACCTTTCGAGGTAGGCAGAGCATATTATCTGCGTGCCTTATTAGAACGCAAAAATCCCGAAGCTGCCCGCGAACATTTGAACGAGGCGATTAAGCTATTTGTAGGTGCCGGCAGAAATTATGAGCTTTCTTTAGCCAATTATGAATTGGCAGAAGTGCTTTTGGATCTGCAGGATTGGGAACAAGCCTTGCAGATACTAAAAACTAATAAAAAGATCATCCAGCAATACAGCTCCATAAAGCTGCTGGAACAAAATGACATCCTGTTGCAACGCA
>JAQVMI010000294.1 GCA_028703735.1 Candidatus Cloacimonadota bacterium
TGATTTACGCATTGGAGCGCATCTTTACCCATCAGGTAAAATGATGAAGCGCGCGTTTTTGTTGCTTCTGGCTATAGGTGTTTCGGTGATGCTTTGCGGAAAAGTAACACTGCTAAGCACCCGTGGAACAGAGCTAATCGCAGAATTTACCCTTGATGATTGGCAGGTTGTGCCAGATGGTGATTTCAGCAGGATAATTGCAGAGGGTATGGATTATCGTACAACTCCTGGTGCTCCCTTACTGCCTTATGACGAATTCAAGGTTGGGCTGCCACCTTCAGGAGGTTTTACTTTTCATGTTCTGGAGAGTACAAAAAGCAGTGTAACCCTACCTTCAAGGCTTATACCTGCACCTTTGGTAACTATGAAGGATGGGCTTAGCAACTTTCAGTATATCGCAGACGAATCAAAGTATCATTCTACAGATACAGAACTGATAAGCGTTTTATCTACTGATACTTTCAGAGGTTACAGTTTTGCCATATTTCAGGTTAATCCGTTTAGTTACAACGGAAAATCCGAACTGCAGGTTATTACCAAAGCTATTGTAAGGATAGAGCTTAGTGGTGATCTAAACTACCGGTCTGGCGAGTTATCCGATACCGCTACCGATATTTTTGCACGGCAATTGCTAAACGAAACTCAGGCTTTAAGCTGGAGGTCTCAACCTCGCAATCAGGTAAATTTCGCTCCTTTTGCAAACAGTGATTGGTGGTTGCGAATCGAAACCAACCGGGAAGGTATATATAGGCTTAATCCATCTCAGATAAGTGCCTTGCCTTTGCAAGACATTGATCCCCGCCTTTTCCGTTTGTTTAGTACTTCCGGAAAAGTTATTTCCGATACGGTTAATCAATTGGGACCCGAATTCAGGGAAGTTCCCATTCTTGTGGCAGGAGAAGAAGACGGCAGCTTCGATTCGGGAGATTATATTCTGTTTTATGGCAGATCCCGTGATGGTTACGACCAGAATGCTGCAGTCATATCAGATGGTATCTACAATAATCCCTATTCTCAAAATCAGGTGTTCTGGCTTACCTTCGGGCAAAACTTCAAGGGTGATCCCAAAAGAATTATGCTTCACAACGCCAATACTTCCTTCACAAAATTCATTTCGAGCACTCCGGCAGTAAAACATGTGGAAAGCGAAGTGCAGCGACGTGATGATATAGGCTTCACCTGGTATGGCAGCCGTTTCTTTGGTAATACCACTGCCGATTATGTAATGCAAACCGAGCTTAGTGAGGTGGATGTAAACGGCGCACAAAATCTTACCTTTCGGGTTTGCAAAGAAGATGTAGCCGACCAAACCCAAAACACTATCCAGGTAGAAGTAAACGGCACCTTGTTAGTAGCAAATGCTGCAACAGGTTCTTACAATTTTTCCTGGTATGGCACCAATCCCTACACCTTTAATCGTGATGTTACGGGTTTCGTGAATGGAACCAACACCATAAAAATAAGGGTGCTTCGCTCTACTACTAATAACATTTTTTTCGATTGGTATAGAATATCATACATGCAGAATCTTGCCAAAGGAAACGCTCAGAAAACTTTTAACCACCCCACATCAAACTTCACCGCTGCCTATAAATTCTCCTTAACGGGTAGTTTTGATAACATGCTTATAATGCAGGTAAACGATATTTACAATGTTCAGCTACATCCATTGCAGGATTCTGCTTTTGTGGGTACCGGAACAAGCTCTACGCGTTACTTTCTGCTTACTGCCGCAGAAACATTTGCACCTGCTTCCATTCAATTGGTAGAGCCAAAAGATCTTACTGCCGATACCTCTCAAATGGATAATGTTATTATCTGTTCTCCAGATTTTTTAGATAGCGCACAAGCTTTAGCCGAAAAGTATTGGGATTTGTATCGTGTGCGAAGCAGAGTAATTTTGCAGGATGATATCTTTACCCAATTCAATGGTGGTCATCCCGATCCGGCAGCAATCCGTCAAGCGATGCGCTATTTTTATTACAGTCTTCCTGCTCCCAAGCTTAGTTCTTTAACCTTGATGGGATTAGGTACTTCGGATTGGCGCAATTATTCCGGAGGTTCTGCAGCAAAGAATCACATAATAGTTTGGCAACAGAGTACTACAGTGTCCGATGATTATTTTGGGATGATAAGTTCCAGCTATTACCCCGAACTGGCTATTGGACGATACCCTGTAAAAAACCAGAACGAACTGAACGTAATGCTACAGAACTTAAGCAATTATACCGATAACCCCACCCCCGGATGGTGGAGGAACTCTATGGTGTTTCTTGGCGACGATTTAAATAATGGCAATGCAACATACGAGTATATCCACACTCAGCAAACTGAGGAAGTGGGAAATCTGGTTAATCCCAGCATCCTTCCGGATAAGATTTTTGCCATGGAATACGAGTATGATGAGTTTCAAAATAAACCAAAAGCCAGAGATGATTTTTTTGCCGCAATAAACGAAGGACGTTTACTTAGCTGCTATATTGGTCACGGTTCTTACGATAAACTTGGTGCCGAGGACTATCTAAATGGAGCTACAGACATGAACCGGTTTACGAATAGTGGCAAACTAACCTTTTTTATTGCTTCCTCTTGCAAAGTTTCTCATTTTGATTACTGGGGCTTTGAAAGCCTTGGTCAGAAGGTGGTTTTGCTAAATGACAGGGGAGCTATAGCATCTTATGCTGCTACCCGGATTAGCTATCCAGATAATAACCAACCGATGCTGAAGTTTTTAATTCAGAGCCTTGCCAATGGAAGAAATCCTTTGGGCTATGCTGTTATGGATGCCAAGATTCGTTACACAGGTAATAACATAAACGATGCTACTTATATTTTAATGGGTGATCCTGTGCTTAGAGTGGTTACCCCGGTTAGGGACAGCACGATGCAGGTAACAGGTCAGGGCTCGTTCGGAGTTTTTTCTGCTCGCGAAACTGTGCAGATAGAAGGATCGTTCTTGGCTCCTCAGATGAGCGGAGAGACTCAGATAAAAGCTTTTGGCAGTAAAAGCAGCTATAGCCTGGGACCCTTAACAACCGTAAGCCATAGGGGAAGGCAGCTTTATTTGGGTAGTGCCGATGTGGAAGGTTCTGCCTACGATTCCGGCTTCGTTGTTCCTGATGATGTTTCCAGTGGTAACACGGGGCTGGTGGTTTCCTATTTTTGGGATGAAGCAGCCAAAAAGGACTATACAAATTACCTTGCTCCGGTTCGATTTAGCGATACGGCATTGAGTGTGGATAATCCTGATGCACCAGATATAAAGATATTCCTGGGTTCCTACGATTTTCGCTCCGGCGATACAGTGAGCACAAGCACAAGCCTTTATGCCAGGATATCCGATTCCAATGGTATAAATATCACAGGAGCTCCCGGACACAATATCCTTTTGGTGATAGACAATTCGTTGCAACCAATTTCCATAACCCCATACTTCAGCTACGATAAAGGTTCTTATACCTCTGGTAGTTTGGTGTATCCCCTGCCAAATTTATCCGAGGGAAGCCACACTGTAAAAGTGATTGCCTTCGATAATTTTAACCTGCCAGCGGTAGCCTCAGTAAGCTTCGAAGCCAAAAGGGAACTGAACTCATAATTGAACGCTTTCTTATTTATCCCAATCCCATAAGCAAAGATGGCCATGTAAGCTTCATTCCTTCC
>JAQVMI010000295.1 GCA_028703735.1 Candidatus Cloacimonadota bacterium
ACTTATTTCTGAATTGCTCAGTTTAGCATCCTGCATGGCTTTACGGCAGGGTCCCAGGCTTCGTTCTATCAAATCTGAGATCAAGCGGTTAAATTCTGCCAGGGAAAGATCGAGGCTAAGATGCTTTGGTCCCGTTGCATCTGCTGTGATGAAAGGCAGGTTAATATTTGTGGTTTGAGTTCCGGAAAGCTCTATTTTGGCTTTTTCGGCTGCTTCGCGCAGACGTTGCATTGCCATGGGGTCTTTGGATAAATCCATGCCTTCCTGCTTTTTGAACTGCTCCAAAATCCAATCTATCACACGCTTATCAATATCATCACCACCAAGATGTGTATCGCCATTGGTGGCAAGAACTTCCACCACACCTTGGGAAATATCGAGAATGGAAATATCGAATGTTCCACCACCCAGATCATACACTGCTACTTTCTGTTCTTTCTTGTTTTCCATGCCATAAGCTAAAGCAGCGGCAGTAGGTTCGTTAATTATGCGTTTCACTTCCAAACCTGCAATGCGTCCTGCATCTTTGGTAGCCTGTCTTTGGTCATCATTAAAATAGGCTGGGACAGTAATAACAGCTTCGGTAACGGTTTGCCCCAAATAGGCTTCGGCAGTTTCTTTCATTTTAGTAAGGATCATGGCAGATATTTCCTGCGGAGTAAAATCCTTGTTTTCGCCATCAATATGGACAGCAGCCTGGTTTTTTATGCCGGAGATAACCTTGTAAGGCACTTGTTTAATCTCTTCGGTAACTTCTCCATAAGAGCGTCCCATAAAACGCTTGATAGAGAACACAGTATTTTGTGGATTAGTAACAGCTTGTCTTTTGGCAAGTTGACCTACCAGACGTTGACCATCTTTGGCAAATCCAACCACCGAGGGGGTAGTTCTGGTGCCTTCCGCATTGGCTATAACTACGGGTTTTCCGCCTTCTACAACGGATACACAAGAGTTCGTAGTTCCGAGATCGATTCCTATTATTTTTCCCATTTATTCCTCCAGGGATTTCATTTTATTGTTTACATTGCCGCTGGAAACCGCAACTCGTGCGGGACGCAGCACTTTATCATGCATAGTGTAGCCATTTTGGATAATGGCTGCAATGGTGTTTTCTTCCATTTCGCTGGGTATATGTGCCAGCGCATCGTGAAACTCCGGATCAAATTTTTCGCCTAATGCCTCAATCTTTTTTACCCCTTCCTTTTCCAAGGCTTGGCGTAGTTGTTTCTCTATCATCAGGATACCTTTGGCAAAGGGGCTTTCCATGGCTTGTTCATCACCTTGTAATAAGGCACGCTCAAAGTTATCTGCCACATCGCAAATTTGCATGGCAAATTCTTTGGTAGCAAGGCGAATCCAATCTGCCTTTTCCTGTTGGGAGCGTTTGCGGAAGTTTTCGAATTCTGCCATACTCCGCATGTATTTATCTTTCCAATCCAAAGCTTCTTTCTCCAATTCGGCGATTCTATTGGGGTTAGCAGCATCGGAATGCTGCTCTACGGTAGCGGGGGATTCCAATCCATCGGTTGTATTGGGTTTAGCAGCAACGGAATGCTGCTCTACTGTCTCATGATGTTTTTTGCTCATATCCTTGCCTCCTGTTTTGGCACAATCATTCCGCGTTTTGTAGTATTGGTTATAGTTTGTGCCACATCTCTTATTAAAGGTATCAGTTTGCGGTAATCCGTACGGATTGGAGCTAAAACTCCCAAGTAACCCGGAATACCAAATATCTCGTATTTTCCATAAATCAGAGCAAAATCCACCCATTCACATTGGGTAAAATCTTCACCCATAACCACATTCACAGGTTTATCCTGTTCGTTGTTCCTCATGCTGTTCAGCAGAAAATCCTGCCTTTGAATAAGGTTCATGAATTTTAGAATATTCTCTTTGGAATCAAATTCCGGCTGCTCCAAAAACTTGATGCTGCCATCATAATGAATATAGAAGTCGCTTATTTCTATAAAAGCCTTGTGCAATTCCACCAAAAACTGCGATATCAGGCTATTCTCCATGTGTTCACGCATTTCTACCAAAACGCGATTGGCAATATCATAAATGCGCAACCCAGCCAGCTCATCATTTAAATATCGCACCAGTTTGCGTAATTGTTGCTCTGTTAAATCGTTATCACACTTTAGGATCACGGTTTTATCCAAGCCAGAATCCAGGCTCATCACAAAGATGAACTTACGCTCTCCTATGGCAAAAACTTCCAGCTTCGCCAAATAGCCGCTGGAGACTTCCGGCTCTGCCACAAAGGAAAGCTGATCCGTCTCTTTTGCCAGGTTTTGCATAATGTAATGCAAAGCCATGGGGGTATCCTTGTAATTACGGATCAACAGTTCCCGCAGCATATCCATCCCAGGATAGCTTACCTTAATATGAGAGGGCTCAATATGATTTAAATATTCACGATAACCACTTATGGTAGGGATCCTTCCAGCCGAAGTGTGTGGCTGGGAAATCAGGTTCAATTGCTCCAGTTTCAGCAAATCCAAACGCAAAGTAGCAGAGGACACATCCTGCAAATACTTCTCATTCAGTATTCTGGAGGAGACCGGCTCACAATTTTTGATGTATTCATCCACAAGTGCTGTTAGAGTCTCGTTTAATCTTATCTGGTTCTTTTTCATTTCTTCCTGCCTGGGTTTTATTAGCAGTCCATTAGTTCATCTGCTAATCTGAGGACAATCTAATCAGATAATGAAAATTGTCAATCGAAATGTTAGAGTGCTAAAAAAGCATGCGCCCTAAATACCCGTGCCAGCTTTGAAGTAAAAGAGAAATCCTGGCTCAACATTAGCACTCTGATCCATGGACTGCTAAAATGCGCTTGACAAAATCACTGTGTTGGTTATTTTATCCCTCAGATATACGAAAACACCTTTTAAGGAGCATTAACATGGCAGAAAAGAAAAAAGAAACCGGTAGCCTCAGTATTCACACTGAGAACATATTCCCTATCATCAAAAAATGGTTGTATTCGCAACACGATATCTTCCTGCGGGAATTGATCTCGAATTCCATAGATGCTATATCCAAGCGGAAATATGCGGATGAAAGCTATACCCCGGAAGATATGAAGGTGGAAGTAAAGCTGGATAAAGGCAAAAAGACCCTTCAGGTTGTCGATAGCGGTATTGGTATGACGGCAGAAGAAGTGAAGAAATACATCAATCAGATAGCATTCTCCGGAGCGGAAGAATTTGTAAACAGATTCAAGGATGTGCAAAGCAATATTATTGGTCACTTTGGCTTGGGATTTTACTCCTCTTTCATGGTAGCCGAAAAAGTAACGATTGATACTCTCTCGTATGTGGAAGGCAGTGAACCAGCCTTTTGGGAATGCGATGCA
This sequence comes from Candidatus Cloacimonadota bacterium, assembly GCA_028703735.1. Lineage (GTDB taxonomy): Bacteria > Cloacimonadota > Cloacimonadia > Cloacimonadales > Cloacimonadaceae > Cloacimonas. The sequence goes on from JAQVMI010000295.1 coordinate 3,362, forward strand.
GCACAGAATTTACTTTAACCAAGGGCAAGCGCAAAGAAATTGGAACTACTATTACCATTCACTTAAATGATGAAAATCTGGATTACGCAGAGAATACCAAAATTAAAGACATTTTGGAGCGTTATTGTAACTTCATGCCCTATCCCATTATGTTCGATGATAAGCAAGTGAATCAGAAGGAAGCATTGTGGAACCGCTCTCCCAAAGATGTTAGCCCCGAGGAATACAAGGAATTCTACAAGCAGGTTTTTCACGATTATGTAGATCCGGTATTCTGGATTCACCTAAATGTA
>JAQVMI010000296.1 GCA_028703735.1 Candidatus Cloacimonadota bacterium
CTTCGTCTTTCATGTTAAACTCCTTATGTTTAGTTGGAGTCATTATTATAAGACAGGTATGTATGTCAAGCATTAATTTAATTATTTACGTAAAATGTCCAAACTCCAGTCGCCGGGTTAAAACCCGTCGCTAATACCTGTAGTCCCGCTGGGACTAATAGGAGGCATAATAACATATTTGCACTAAATTATCTCTTGCTTGAATTGCGGAATTATTAAGGAATAAATAAGGATGAAGTCCTTAATGATTCCTTAATAATTCCGTAATTGGAGCAGGGAAGAAACAGGGAAGAAACAGGGAAGAAACAAAGTGGTACACCTAAGAGAACATCGAGGTCAATTAGCCGGACATAAGAAAAGGGGCAAGGAAAATCCCCACCCCTGATACTATTATTTGAATATGCATTTACTTTATTTGCTTGGCTATCCGATCAGTTTCTGCGGTAATTTCGGCATCAAGATTACGCATCATTTGGCAACAAATGCTTCCCGGTAACACCTTGGCACCCAGGGTTGCAGCAGTTCTATTCATCCAGGCTATAGCGGAATTTCCACCCATAAACTTCAGCGGAAAACCCATTGTACCAAAAGAGATCACGGTTTTCCCTTTAAGAGAGCCGATTTTCTGCATTGCGGTTACAATTACGGGTGATGCTCCAAATGCCCAAACAGGACCACCATACAAAACAACCTCTGCTTCTGCAATGCCGGGAAGATTCTTGAAGCTGATTTCCATTTTTTGTCGGACGCTGCCACCTTTAATTGGAATAGTCGTCTCTAACTGGGTTAAATTCACTTCATTACCATCTTCTGTAAGGCGGTTAAACAGGCTATCAGCGAATTTGCGGGTATTCCCACTTAAAGAATGAACAATAATGGCTATTTTCACTGCAACATCTCTGCGGTGTGTTTTGCATTATCATCTCTTTTCCACCGGTCGTCAATTTTAGTACGGATGGGGCTGTTCTTTTTGAAATAATTAACGATGGCGTCGCGCAGATTCACCTGATGATAAGTGATATCAGTTTCTGGAACCTGAATCAAAATGTTCAATCCGGCATTACCTTGCATCAGGAAATCTGTAGTAGCAACTGTGTATATCCTATTGGGATCCCATGGTTCTCCGGCAATTTCCAGGCTGGTTACGCGCTCGAAATCTTTTTGCTTCTTGGAATATATTACCTTTCCTCCGGAAACAATCATGCCATGACGTCCACCTTCCACACGAGTTTCTATAACCTTGCGCAGGAATTCGCCGTTGCACTTGAAGCTAACTACCATATTATCGAAAGGCATCACATCGAACACATTACGATAGGTAACCGGTCCGCTTTTAATGTCCGACCGAACGCCACCAAGATTCATGAAGCCAAAATCAGCACCTACTTCGGTACGCATTGCATCAACAATGGTATTCCCCATCAGGGATTGAGCATCCACATTGGTACGTGAAAGATAAACTCCGGCACTGCCAACAATCTCATCCATACCTTTTTCGGCTATGGCTACTTGTTCGGCAATCATGCTTCCCAGTTCTTCATCGGGAATAAATTCATCCTCGAACAGGGTAATCATGCTTCCTTCACGAACCGCAGGGCTTTCGTAACCACTAATGGTTTTTGTTTCAGGATCTATCTTAAGGGTAAGCCAACCAAGATTAGAGCCATAAGCATAACCCTGAATAACCATGGTCTGAGTTACAGGATCGATCCAAGGTTGGGGAATTCCGCGATGCATGTGCCCACCAATAAAGAGATCAATTCCCTCCACTTCGCGGGCAATTTCTTGAGCATCGTAACCCCACACAGCATAGCGTTCAGCAGAACGCGGATTGCCTTGGGCATCGTAGCGGCTTAGATAGGTGGACTCCACATCATAGGGCAAACCAGCATGACCCAGTACAATAACCAGATCAACCTTCTCTTGTTCACGAAGAATTTTTACGTATTTGGCTACTTCCGGTTTTTCCGGGAGAAACTTTATATCACGTACGTTATCCGGAAAGCTCATTTTTTCGGTATCAGTAGTAGTGAAGCCCAAAATCCCAATCTTCACACCCATACGTTCAACCACGATATAGGGTATAGCATAAAAGGGAATCTGGTTTGTTTTTGTGTCTATTACATTACAAGTTAATATCGGAAATTTTGCCAGTTTTAGCGTTTCGACTAAATCTCTTTGCAATATATCGAATTCGTGATTACCAATGGTCATGGCATCGTAACCAATAGCATTCATATATTCTATTACGGCTGTACCCTTTGTTACTGTTCCAACCGGACGTCCCTGAAAGAAGTCACCGGCATCTAACAGCATGCTATCCCGGGTAGGTCCTTTTAGGGAGCGAACTTTCTTTATAAGTGTTGCGGCAGAGCCACCACCTCCAAGCTGAGGAGGAAACTCCGGATTCATAAAGGTTGCCTGAGCACGGTCTATCCCGCCATGAACATCGTTAGAAAACATGATGTCCAACCTCAGGTCTTCAGCAAAAGCCAGGCTAAAAAGACCCAGGCATGCTGTAAGAATTAGGATAATGCGTTTCATATTATCACCATGTGAAATTTAAGCCAGCATTCAAGCTGATGTTATTCTCGCGGATTTTATCAGGGTTTTCCCATCCTCTGTTCTGTAACTGGATATGCGAATTAGGCCACAGAACATAGCTGGAAGAGCCAGTGTAGATTTTGTCGTTATAATAGGCATCACCAAACATATCGGTGGCTTCATATTCCCGCCAGCTATAACCAAACCCGAGATCAATTGTCCAGTTTTTAGCAATAGCTACGCTGCTGCCTGCTGTAATCATGGGGGTTAAAAGCTTCTTGGCATAATAAACAATAATGGGGTTTCCATCTTCATCTACAATGGGATTGCCTTCAGCATCATTTGGAGTATCAGCATTGAAATACCAATTGTTTACAGCCTGAAAACCAAGCCTGAAGGGTATGCGATTAGTTACATGATGTTCTACGCCTGAATAGAAATTCACCACATCATCAAATGCACCCACAGGATCACCATTCAGCATATCTACTTCGCTATATTGCACATATTCCACATCCAAGTTAAACTTGGTACGCATCACATTACGGGGGGAGTAAGCAAAGCCAACCCGAATCTCAGTAGGCATAATGTAATCTTCATCCACTAAAACATTTGTGCTATCTACGGCAGTATTAAGGTAAGCATCCCTTTTGTAGTAGTAGCTACCTTCTTTCGTTAAGGTAGTTTTGGGAATATAGGTAGCAGCTATACCAAAATGAGTGTTCAATTGAACAGCTCCACCAATTTTAATTTGAGAACCGCTAAGCTCGTAATCTTCTGTTTCAGTTAGTTCCGGTAGATTATTTCCTACCACTTGGCTAATAGCCCAATCTGTCCAACGGATGGTTTTTTCACGGGTGATATCGCCATTTAAGACACTATAATCAATACCGAAATTAATATCAGTGTAATCGCCCAGACTTTTTCCCCAAGAAGCGGTTATACCGGTTTGTTTCAGAGTTCCCTTGCCTTCAATAAGATTTTGGGCTAATTTTTCGGGATAGCCATCGTTATCGGTGTTACGGTTGTTGCGGATTTCTTCGCTATAGTCGGATTCGAAGCTAAGCCGGGGTTTGTAGTAAGCACCAATACCAAAT
>JAQVMI010000297.1 GCA_028703735.1 Candidatus Cloacimonadota bacterium
TCGGGGTATTTTATGCAAAAGCAATATGTTTGTGGAAACCGTAAGCGAAAAGTGCACCTTTTATCTTGTATGCCTGCGTGGGAAAAACGCCCCAGGAAAAAAGAAAGCAGAATCTTCCTTGCTTTTGTCAGATTGTCAGCTATCTTATTCCATAGACAATGTCATGTGACAAAGTCAAGGTTTAGTGATCGCTCTTGTTTGTCTAACGTCTAACAAAAAAATGTTTTAAAGAAAAGGTAAAGGTAATTGCCATGTTAATGACTATAGCCATCGTCCTGATTATCCTGTGGTTGCTTGGAATTGTAACCTCATACACTATGGGAAGTTTTATCCATATCCTTTTAGTGATAGCAATAATAATTCTATTAGTGCGGTTTATCCGCGGAAGAAAAGCACTGTAAATGAATTCGCAAAAAGCTGGGGAATTCAGTATTCCCAAGCACATGTTTTTGACGATAACCAAAATATCATAATACAAAGAAAGGAACAAACGTGAAAAGTTTATTATTAACACTCGTCCTGATGGTTGCTATAACAGCAGTTTTCGCCAAAGGTCCAATTAGCGAAGGTCAGGCACAGTTAAATTTGGGATTGGGATTCTCTTCTTGGGGTGTTCCTGTGTATGCAGGACTTGATTTCGGTCTTTCCCGCGATGTATCATTGGGTGCTGAAGTATCCTACCGCAGTTACAGAGAAGATTATCACAATCACAAATATGATCACTCCGTTACAGGAATATCCGGCAACGTTAACTACCACTTCAATCATATCCTTAGCATTCCTGAAGACTGGGATTTTTATGCAGGAGTTAATGTTGGCTATTACATCGTTCAAAAACAGGATGATTATCCTGGCGATTATAATTCTGGCTTAGGCTTAGCCGGTCAGGTTGGAGCAAGGTATTATTTCACCAATTCGGTGGGTGTAAATGTGGAATTTGGTGGTGGTAATGCATTTTCCGGAGGAAAATTGGGGCTTTCTATAAAACTATAAGCAGAGAGCATTCACGACTGAACAAAGAGAGAGGATTCCGTTTCCTAAGAGGGCAAGCCGGAATTCCTCTCTCTTTTTTTGTATCGAAAGCAGGCACTGGTTTCATAGTATAGAAACTGTGTGATTAGTAAGAACCAGCTTGTCTTTCCTGCGAAGGCAGGAATCCAGTTTTATGAAGACTTAATTTTGACAAGCCATAAAACCGTAATTACAGTAGCCTCGACTGTCTGTAAAAACTAAGCACTCGAGGCGAGTGCAATTACGATCCGGACATTTCGATCTATAGATTCCGGATCAAGTCCGGAATGACAATTAGGTTTTGCATTTCCACATAGTCTCCAAGTACTGAATGACAAAAATGAAACAATAATCTACCACATTAGCATATAAATCTTGACAGAATTATGCAGGTAAAAAAAGAATAATATTCAGGAGATTCTTTATGATTGAAGTGTTAAACGAAAAGTGCATAGGATGTGGAGCTTGCATCCGTGCTTGCGCTTACGATGCCGTGAAAGTTGAGGATAAACTTGCCATAATAGATACGGATAAATGTGTTTTATGTGGAGCTTGTGTGGCGGCTTGCCCATTTGAGGCAATCCTAATTCGCAAAGCCAAAACCGCTGCCATAGATAAAAGTGCCTATACAGGAATCTGGGTTTTTGCAGAGCAAAAAGATGGGGTAATTGCCCCTGTTTCTTATGAACTTCTGGGTAAAGGCAGAGAGCTTGCGGACGAATTGGAAGCAGAGCTTAGTGCTGTGCTGTTTGGTGATAAAATTGAAAACCTGGCACTGGAACTTATAGCCTATGGTGCAGATCAGGTTATCACGGTTGATGATCCCGGTTTAAAGCATTTTCGTGATGAACGCTATGGGAAAGCCTTAACCGAATTAGCCCAAAAGTATAAGCCTTCCATCATCCTGGCAGGTGCCACTGTAACAGGACGCAGCTTTATTCCCAGAGTTGCCATACACCTGCACACCGGCTTAACAGCAGATTGCACCGGTTTGGCTATAGATAGCGAAACGGGAAACCTGCTGCAAACACGTCCCGCTTTTGGGGGAAACATTATGGCAACCATTGTTACAGCCAACCACCGTCCCCAAATGGCAACGGTGCGTCACAAAGTGATGAATCCCATCCCACGCGATGCTGATAGAAACGGCATTGTGATTCAGGAACAGATCAATTTTGATTTGGATGAAGACGAAAGCATCTGGCTGGGTTTCGAAAAAGAAAAGACAAACCTGATAAACATAACCGATGCAAATGTGATAGTATCCGGTGGACGTGGAATAAAAGACGCAAAAAACTTTGCCATGATAGAAGAACTGGCAGAAGCATTGGGTGGTGCTGTTGGTGCATCCCGTGCTGCTGTGGATGCAGAATGGATTCCATATTCGCATCAGGTGGGGCAAACAGGAAAAACTGTTAAGCCCAAAATCTACCTTTCCATAGGTATCAGCGGTGCAATTCAGCATCTTGCAGGAATGTCCAGTGCAGATTACATAATTGCCATAAACAAAGATCCCGATGCTCCAATATTTAAGGTAGCGGACTTAGGAATTGTGGGTGATTTATTTGAAGTGGTTCCCAAATTAACAAAAAGGATAAAAGAACTAAGAGCATGATTATTCAGCCTTCGATCAGCGTTATCAATCCTGATCGGGTGGAAAAAGGAATTGATTTACATTTTTCTGGTGACCTTGCGGTTGAAGTAGATAACCGGCTTGAAATAAGCGGTGCTACTGCCTATATACCTTTGATCAATTCTCACGACCATTTGATTGGCAATTGGGTTCCTCGCGCCGGAGATAAGCGTCCCTACGCAAATTCTCATATTTGGGTGGAAGATATGAAGCACTCCTTCTCCTTCCACGAACGGAATAAGTTTTGGATAAACGATGGCAGCTTTCGGCTCTCAGCACCGAATTCGCTATTATTGGCAAAACTGGGAGCTTATAAAAGCCTGTTTTGTGGTTGTAGCACTGTGCACGACCATGCTCCCATACAGGATAGCAAATATTATGACAGTATGCCACTAAACGTGCCACGAGCCTATCGGCAATGCCATTCCATTACTTTAGGAAATTGGTGGGGAGGCGAAAATCCCGAAACGGAGATGCAGCTTTCCAAAGGGGAATTACCCTTCGTGATACACTTGGGTGAAGGAATTGATGGCATAACCAAAGCCGAATTTGGCGAATTAGTGCGCCGTAATTTACTGAAAAGCAACACTTTGATGATTCATGGTATTGCCTTTAGTGCCGAAGAAATTGCCACGATAGCTATGGTTGGTGCATCCATCTGTTGGTGCCCCAGCTCTAATTATTATCTTATTGGCGAAACCTTAAAAATTGATGCTGCTTTAAAATATGGTGCGAATGTTTGCATAGGGACAGATTCCACCATGTCTGGAGGAATAAATTTAATTGATGAGTTTCATAAGATTAAGGAAAACTTTCCCCAGATCCAAGCCTCCGAGATTTTCAGAATGGTTACCCAAAATGCGGTTAAGGCTTTGAACTTAGCAAAACGCTATGCAGAATTGAATCCCGCAAACTGTCAGAACTTGCTTTTGGTGGATTCTGTGGAACGAGATCCTTTCGAAAACCTGTTCACGATAGAAGCTGCCACAATA
>JAQVMI010000298.1 GCA_028703735.1 Candidatus Cloacimonadota bacterium
CCATTTTCACCAGGTGCCAGAAGTACTTACCTTGCTTATCGAATTCAGCTTTGGGCACGCAGCACCTCCTTACCCAGCTCCGTTATCTGATATTTGGGCATTAATCCCTCATAAACCACAGTCCAGCCCTTATCTGCCATTTGCTGTATCGTTCTGTAATAGCATACTGAACTATGCACCTCACCATCTTTCAGCATGGTAAGCGCAGCTAACTGGTTTGCACTCAGCCTGTATTCACGTGGAATTGATGTTTTTCTAATCTTCTGATACACCGCTTCCTTGCTACACCCTTTTTCAGATGCTATTTGGGCTACGGATTTGGTCTTTATCAGTTCTATTAAAGATGCGTTATCTGCTTCATCAGCATCTATTCTGCGGTAATAAACGCAAGTCCTTATCCTTACTGCTAAACGCTTTATTACTCCAGCTATTTCCAACAATCTCAATTGGTTTCTGGCAGTATTAAGGTTTATTCCGGCTTCTATTGAAATATCTTTTGCGCAAAACATCTTTTTATCCGTCATGGCTACAAAGTTACGCACTATGCGAATGCTACTTTGATCCTTTGTCACCAGCATTCTCTATTTCCTTCATATCTTTAGCAGTTAAGGTTACAGCCCGTTTGTTACGTATTTTATCTTCAAACAGCATTAAAGTTTTTATCAGTTTGCGAAATTGCCCAGCAGATGCCTTGTGTGCAGTTTCAATCAGCTTGGGGCTAAGCTCAAATTCACACACCTTCTTGCAGATTTCGGTTACATCTTCCACGCTAAGCGAATTGAATTCACAAAAGAAGTTGCTGCGATCAAAGAAGTGGGGGTTGGTGCGCTCCAGCTTATCACGTACACCACTCATGCCAATCAAGATCACTGTGGCAAAGGTCTGGTCTACTATATCGCGGATTGTTTCACGTAGCTCACGGTTAGGCAGTGCATTATCGAATTCATCAATCATAATCACACTGTGCGGGGCATCCATCAGTATTCTGATGCACAGGTTTACTAAGCTGTTTGTGCTTCCTCCAGGTGCGTTACCCATTTCATTAGTAGGTTCGCTGGTAAGGTTTAGCTGATACTTCAGCCCCCTCCATAGCTTTTGACTAAAGCTCTTTGCCGTTTCGCTGGCTTCTAAGCGAATATAAAGATACCCCTTCCGGTAACACATTTGCTTTGCAAACCTGCTTTTACCTAAGCCAGGATCGCCATAGATCATGCCTAAACCTACCATTTCGTTAATCGGTCTGGCAAGTAGTTTCATAATTGCCTTTGTAGCGTTGTCCACATTGGCTGTTTTCACAAACACTTGTTCTTTCATTTGATGCTCCTTATTCCTATTGTATTTAAGTCGTTATTTATCTCTGCAATCAGCTTATCATCCTCATCCTGTTCATCTTCCAGGATAGTAGTAGGTAAGCAATCAGCCAGCTCATCTTCTGCAATATCAAATCCGATATTATCTATATGCTTGCTTGGCTTGTTTTTAATTGTGCTTCGGTTATTGGGTATCATGGTTGCGCTTTTATCGCTTTCCTGCCTTCTGCTCTGGTCTTGCATCAGCAAATCCACCCTTGCAGTTAGGCTGTTTAGCTCTTGAATCGTAATGCTATCACCATGATTAACCCTTGCCAGATATACTGCTTTCAGCTCTTTTTCATAGTGCGCCCTGTCTATCATTGCCAATTGGCTTTGATCATCATCCATGTGCATGCCTGGAATCACCAATCTGGCAGGCTGTGCCAGCTTTTCACCACTCATTGTGGCAATCGTGCACTCGAATCTGTTGCGCTCGTCATATTCCACTAAAACGCTTTTACCCAAATACAGCCCAAACGCCGGGTGACGATACAACAGCCCATCAATATACACACCATCACGTTGTACCACAGTTTTGCGTGGGTGCCAGCATACATGTTCCACCACTTCCATAGGTGGTTTGCGTATGTTATCAGGGAATTCCATAAAGCATTCTATCGGGCTGGCTATGCTGCCATCCATACGCTTCAGGCTGGCACGTGGACGGTTATTCCATTCGTTTATAAATTCACCTACAGAGGTTACGTATTCATCCCAGGTCATAATCTTGTCTTTATAGGTTTTCATCAGCTTCAAATTGGTCATTCGCATCCATTCTGGACGGGCTGTAAAGTCTTTACCTACATAAGCAAACTGCCTCTTTTCCCATTCGCCGAATATATCACCCCAAGCCGGTTCAATCTGCTTGCTTTCACTATTTCCGGGGATAGCCTTAATCTTTTTCTCTACTCCCAGCATTTCATAAAAGCCCTTATAACCCCTGGAAAGCAGCTCACGTGCCTTGCGGGTGGCTGCGGATTCTTTTTTCTTACCGGCAAAATGCTGCGGATCAGTATAAATATTAAAGAACGCACCGCCACCATCATAAGTAACTCTGCGCGGAACGCCTGTTTTGCTCATGGCATCAGTAAAAGCAGTGCGGACAAGGTGCCAGCTTTCGCTTTGCCAGGTAGCCCATCCTGCAATTGTCCATGTGGCAATATCCAGCCAACAAACCATTACCGGACGCACCAGATAACGCATAGCCTTGTCATTATGAAACCAGAAAGGGCTCATCACCAATACATTCATGGTCTTGCCGTCACTTTCGTACATATCTCCGGGCTCACAATCATTAATCCTGCGAATATGCGGACGTGCGTTATTCTTCCATGCTGTTTTTCCGGTTAAGGCACTGCCCAAAAACTTATCTTTACGTGTTTCCTGCACCAATCGTGCCACAGATCGGTAAGACAAATCAAACCCTGGCACAGCTTGCTGAGCATTACGCATAATATCAGTGATCTGATGCCCCCTTGGGTCCGCAGCTTGCATTTTTATGTAGGTTCGCACATATTGTTGATCTTTATCTGCTTTGTTTCTGTTCCATTTATCGGTTAGGCTTACAGGATATAGCGTGTCATGGTCTTTCCAGCTCTTTTCCCATCGGTATATTGACCGGATAGATACCTTCAATTCACCTTGCTTCATCAGCTTTTGTGTAGCCGCATAGCATATTTTGCCAAGCTGAAGCTGCTTCAAAAATGCCTTTTCCAGCATTCCTACCTGGATGCCATCAATCTTAGCACGTTGCTTTTCTTCTATCCATAGCTTTACAATCTCCAGCCTGGCATAAGCCACTTCACGGCTTTCCAAAGGATAGCTTTCAAACTCCTGCTTTTCACTTAACGCCACCAAACTTAAACCGGTTTCCCCCGTCCCGGAGCCTACCACAGCAGGAGTCATTGCAGCCGTTGTTATCTCTGCATTTGTCTCTATCTTATTTGGCAGCAAGGACTCATGCGCCCCTTGATCCCCAACTGTTAAGTAATTCTTAACAGTTCGATCTGCATCATTATCAGCCACTTCCATCATTTTGCTGATCTCAGCAATATGATCCTCTGCACAGCTCTCACTGTCCGCAGGACTCTCACTGGCGAAGCCTCTCACTGCACAGCTCTCACCTAATAAATTGGTAACCCGGACGGGATTCGAACCCGCGATCTCAGCATTGAAAGTGCTGCGACTTGTCCCCTTGTCCACCGGGTCACTAATCATAGGTGTGGAAATCTCCTGGTTCTCATGGCTGTCATGGTTGTCATGGTTGTCATGGTTGTCATGGTT
>JAQVMI010000299.1 GCA_028703735.1 Candidatus Cloacimonadota bacterium
GTCTGCTGCATTAATAAAAAAATCCAAGTCTTCACTATAGCGATGATGTAAATAGAACCGATCCAGAGCTGTGCCACCAGTAAGATAGAAACCATCCAGAACTTCTTTCAACTCAGCTATGGCACGATCTTGAAGCTTATACAATAACTGATAATCTGTTGCGGATATATTCATATCTTTTCTGTAGTTGCCTGGAGCGTAACTTGGAAGTAACCTGTTCAGTTAAAAGCTCTTTTATCCTCGCTAAAGGTAAAATCTCCATGATAGTAAACCATGGGAAGGTTTCCAGCAACTTCCTGAACATAGTGAATTGCTCGTAATGCCCAGCAGTTTCCTTTAATCCCAGCAGAACCTCGTAACAATCTTCAGGAGGGATATTATAATCCCACATTAGAAATTCGAGTCTTGAGAGGAGGAAAGGTGGAAGAGGATTAGTAGCTTTCATTAAGCTCCAAAGTGTTTTTCGTTTGTGAGGGTTAAGGATAATGGTCTCATTGGTTTAGTGGCAATCAGTGGGATCTGTGAGAGTGATATTCTTCCCACGAACTAACACAAATGAAAGATCACAAATAGGCACTAACGATTTAGGTGTCAGGTGTTAGACAAGTAGGTGGCAAACGGATTATTGTCCTGTTGTTGACAGTTTAATTTTGCCAGTTACAAAAGCAACAATGGCATTACTTCTTTCATAGGCATCTTGGGCATCTTCCGACGAAAAAGCTGCTTCGGGAGTAAGATCAGGTAGCCCATCAGGATATCTGGTGGGAATGTACAGTCTATCAAGTACACGAGCTGAATTTATATACCTCGATAAAAGCTGGTGTAGCTCTGAATTTATACTTAAAAAATCCTCCATAAGCTTCTGGATTGAATGCCCCCAAACATCGCAGTCATACGAGATATGAAGTGCTTTCACTGCCTTCTCAGCAGCTTGTTGATACAGAAAGCATGAGTGTGAATATTTCCCATGCTGCTGAAGAAGTTCACCAGTTTCGAGGTCGCTTTTAGCAGAGTTTAACCAACGTAGTGCGTCTGTTTCACGTTTTGCGATAGACATTCGTAATTCTCTTGTTTTTAAACATGTTTTCAAAGAAAAGCCGCTGATTTACCTTTTTCCACTCTTCAGGAGTGTATATTAATAAATCGATTGAGACGGCTAAAAGATCATAAATACCATCAAATTCCTTATATCTATCGAAAAATCTCTTTTGAGTTTCATAAATCAAGATCAAATCGATATCACTGTTTCGGGTAGCAGAATCTGTTGCATAAGAACCAAAAAGGTATGCTTCTTTAACATTAGTATTTACAAGATACAAATTTAACTGAGAGATGATGGCATCTTTAGTTAGCACTTTATAATTCCGGTCTACAATGTAGTGTAAAAAAAATGGTTGGACACATGGATCCGTGTAAATCTATATAATCCGTCCCGTGCAACTAGTAAATTTCTCCCACTAATTAACACGAATGAAAGATCACGAATGGACACGAATTAGGAGCAATATTCCTGCTTTTCAGAATACCAGCAGTTTTCTGAACAACTTTAGCTTTGATACTTTTTGCAACTGGGTCAGCTTCTGAATCAAGAGGTACCATTAGTATTTCGATTTCTCTATTTAAATACTCTTTAGGGATATGAAGAATGTAGCTTTCTGATTGCGGTTGAATGATTTTTCTAATCATGAGATATTCCTTTGTTTAGGGGAGAGAGAAAACAACTTAAGAACTCGAAGAATAGAATCTGTGAACACTGAGGTATCTATGGGAGGTTAAATTCTCCCCAATAAATAGTGCCAATCTATCATGTAAAATGCCTAAAACCTTATGTAACCTACAGCTCCGCCCCATCGCTTATGCATGTATACCCATAAAGCTTTGCAATATTTACAGTTGACTAAAGTTACGATCTATCTGTGTTCTTGTTTTTGTATTGGAGAACAAATAGAAATACACAACAGCACAAAAGAAGTAATAAATAACAAAAGACCCTCAAACCCTTGTTAAAGGCTCTTTAGGTCTATACAAAAAGCTGGCTTTAGGCAAGCTAGGTCTTCTATATGTGACTTCTATCATTGTTGTTTTATATCTCGCATTCTTCAAATAATCCATTGAAGCAATGAACAAAAAAAGCCCAATCCTGTCAATGCTTTTTTTCTTTATCGCTTCACTGTATTGGAAAGTAAGCATATATAGTAATGGAAAAAGTGGCGGAAGCTGCATGTGTGTAAAACTGCATTTTGGATATCTTTAATAGTTAGCATCACGGCTGAATTGCCCCATTAGAAAAAAAGGCAAGGATTTCCCTTGACAGCAGCAATAATTTATAATTATCTGCAACAAAATGGAATTGGCGGTTTAAAAGCAGCATGGTATCTATACTAATAGACGTAAAACTCTCACGCTTTCAGAAGGAAATAAAATATGTATTTGGCTTTGTATTTCAAAGCCTTGGTTACACTTACAGGTTTATAACCGAAGTGGAAAAACTGAAGCCAAACGACATCTTTATCATCTATGCTTACACCGAACCCACCGTAGAAGAGCTAAAGGTATTGGCAAAGCACTATATTACTTTTTTCATCCCTTGCGATTGGGAGCTATTTGATGATAAAGCATACACTGCGGATAGGTTACGCCGTAGCCTGAGGGAAATTAAGCTGCTTTCTGTAACCCCGGTTATTTCTGCCCGAAAGTTTGATTACAGTGCAGAAAATTACACCGATTGTGAAGTTCATGGTGGTAAAATCAATTTCGATTTAATCGGTAATATCTTCCTGCATCTATCTTTTTTGGAAGAGCGGACAGATTCTTCCAGCCTTGAAAAAGGCTTCTATCCGGATTCTGCCAGTGCTTTCTATAATTATAGGGAAACACCAATTGTGGATAATCTGCTATGGCTGGTAAACAGTATGATAAAGGAACATTGCAGGGCAAAAAAAATTGTGCTTGCTCAAAAAATGCTTTGGCCCAACGCTCAACAAGCAGCAGTGATTCTTTCTCATAGTGTGGACGATCTTCAGAAGTGGGATATATCCTCCCTGATACTATCTATTGCGGACGATCTTGCCATGTTTTTCTGTTTGAAATGGAAGCAGCTTGGGCATACCTTGATGGGAAAGCTAAAATACCTGTTTACAAATTATGAACTATATTGGAATTTCGAAGAATTCCGCAAGCTGGAGCGTGAATCCAATTGCCGCAGTACATATTTTTTAGCCACAGAAGCCACAGAAGAAATTGACTATAATTTGGAAGATCCCGATCTACAGGAAGAGATTCAGCAAATTTGCCGGGAAGGGCATGATATCGCTCTGTTAACCACCTCCGATAAGCTAAACCGTGATGATTTCTTAACCCGCAAGCAAATTCTTTTACACCAACTAAACAAAGAGCAAATCGGAATTCGTCAATGCAGATTCAGAACAAATGCCACAATCCGCGATTTGCATGGAAAAATATCACCAAGTTACAGCCAAAGCACTGCTTTTGCAGCAGCACCTGGTTTCAAATATGGCATTTCGATACCCTGGAACCCCTGGATATCGGGTGGTAAGGCAGAGTTCATAGAGCTGCCAACCATTTACCGTGATAATTATATTCAGCTTAATAAGCACAGTATCATTCAA
>JAQVMI010000011.1 GCA_028703735.1 Candidatus Cloacimonadota bacterium
GCGCCGTTTGTCTATATGCACAAACATCACATCGTGAATATCAATATCGAATTCCAGCCAAGAACCATTGTAGGGAATAACTTTAGCAGAATACAGGGTTTTCCCGCTGGGGTGCTTTTCTTCCGAGAAGAATACACCGGGAGATCTTTGAAGCTGCGAAATAATTACTCTTTCAGCTCCATTAACGATAAAGGTACCCTGTTCTGTTACAAGAGGAATTTCGCCAAGAAATACATCTTGTTCCAAAGTATCCTTGTGTTCTTTTACGCCTTCATTTGTCTCAAACACACTAAGCCGCATTTTAGCTTTAAGCGGAGCTTGATAGGATAAATTTCTATCGCGGCATTCATCTATGGAATATTTCTCTTGCAACACATTGTATTCTATGAATTCCAGTAGAAAGTTACCCTTGTTGTCTTCCAAAGGGAATATGGATTCAAATACGGCTTGCAGCCCTCTTTTGTCTCTGCGTTGCGGGTGAATATCCTTTTGCAAAAAATCATTGAAAGAATCCACTTGCATTGCCAGAAGATTCGGTATCTCCACTTCTGGAATACCAAGTTCGGCAAATCTTCCGGATATTCGGGAATAACTTTTGACCTTTCTCAAAAGCTCTCTCCTTTGCGGTTTTCTACAACCAACATCTTGGTCTCTTGGTTAGTTTCTTGTAATCCCTGCAATTGCAGGAACCCATGTTTAGCTAATGCAATTTTTCTCACGCTTAGTGCGCCACAGCTATGAAGGATATTGTATTTTCAGGCTTTGTTTAACGCCTCAAAAATATGGTGCTTTTCATGCCAAATTAGTCCAAAAAAAGTCCCTGCGGACTTTTTTTGGACCTTTATAGTTACTGTGAAGTAATTACTTAACTTCGACAGTTGCGCCAGCTTCTTCAAGCTTTTTCTTTACGGAATCAGCTTCTTCTTTGCTAACTTTTTCGGACACCAGTTTGGGTGCGCCATCTACTAAGTCTTTGGCTTCTTTAAGTCCCAGTTTGGTGATTTCGCGAACAACTTTAATCACGTTGATTTTCTTGTCACCGGCATTTGCCAGGATAACATCAAATTCAGTCTGTTCTTCTTTGGCAACAGCTTCACCTGCAGCAGGTGCGGCAAATGCAGCTACAGGAGCAGCAGCGGAAACGCCAAATATCTCTTCCATTTCTTTCACTAATTCAGAGAGATCAAGAACTGTCATCTCTTTAATCAGATCAATCACTTGTTGCTTTTTATCGGACATTGTTCCTCCATCGGATATATGAATTAATTTCTTAGCTGGCTTCAGCTTGTTTTTTTACAATAGCATCAAGCGCATAAACGAATTTGCGGATGATACCCTGATTTATACTCAGGAAGTTTGTAAGCGGTGCATTCATACCACTTAAAACCTTCGCAAGCAGTTCTTCGCGGGAAGGTAATTTCGCCAAGGCAGTTAGTTCGGCGGCACTGAAGATGTGCCCAGCTATAAATCCGACTTTGAACTTGGGGAAGTTTTTGTCTTCCATCACTTCTTTCAAGAATTTGATAAGTTCACGGGCGGGTGACACTTCGTCCATTTTGCACACTGCCACAGCAGTTGGTCCCACCAGTTGAGAATCCAGATCTTTGATACCAAGGTCGTTTAGTGCTATCTTGATCAAGGTATTTTTTTGGACAAAGTAATCCACTTGACTTGCTCTGAAGCGGTTGCGCAATTGATTCACTTGTTCGATGTTTATTCCCTTATAATCCACCAGTACAATCGCTTTTGCGCCACTTAATCTTGCTGTCAAGTCCTTAACAATGTCATATTTAACATTTTGAACCATTTCAATACTCCCTTAGCTCTTTGCTTCCAAGGTTGCGCTTGCGACCTGAATTTTGACTCCGGGTCCCATCGTCGTGCATAACGTAATGCTACGAATAAACACGCCTTTCAGGGTAGAGGGACGTTCTTTTATGACTGCGGCGAGAATTGCTTTCAAGTTTTCTTTCAGCTTATCCTCTGCAAAGCTTAGTTTTCCAGCCGGAACATGTAGATTGGCAAACTTATCTACACGATAAGTAACCTTTCCACCTTTGGCTTCTTCCACTGCTTTGCCCACATCCATTGTAACCGTTCCTACTTTGGGGTTGGGCATTAGTCCGCGCGGACCGAGAATGCGACCCAGTTTTCCGATACGTCCCATAAGATTGGGAGTGGAGACTACCACATCAAAATCGAACCAACCGCCCGATATTTTTTCGATGAGATCGTCCACACCTACGTAATCGGCGCCAGCTTGTCTGGCTTCGTCTGCCTTATCACCTTCTGCAAAAACAAGCACTCGTGCTATCTTCCCAGTTCCATGGGGTAGTACCAACGAGTTTCTGATCTGCTGATCGGCTTTACGAGGATCTACGCCTAAATTGAAATGAAGCTCTACGGTTTCATCAAACTTAGAAGCCGGTAAAGACTTGATAAGTTTTAATGCTTCCGAGAGATCAAATCTCTTTTGGCGATCGAACATCGTATAGGCAACATTGTACCTTTTACTATGTTTCATTGACTCTCCTTAATGAATACTATCTCCTGCATAAGAAACATCAGTCTTCTACCGTAACGCCCATGCTTCTTGCAGTTCCAGCGATCATACTCATAGCGGATTCAAGGGAATTACAATTCATGTCTTGAATTTTTAACTCAGCTATATTCTTTAATTGCTCCCGGTTGATTTTTCCCACTTTTGTTTTGTTGGGAACAGCGCTGCCTTTGGCAAGGCCAGCTTCTTTCTTTATCAACACGGCTGCTGGAGGTGTTTTAATTTCAAATGTGAAGGATTTATTCTTCGCCACATAGATCAACACCGGGAAAACCATCCCAGGTTGATCAGCGGTTTTTTCGTTAAACTGACGGCAAAAATCAGGAATATTTACTCCTGCTTGACCGAGCGCAGGACCCACGGGAGGAGCTGGTGTTGCTTTTCCGGCAGGAAGCTGCAGTTTAATGGTTGCTACGGCATCTTTAGGTTTTGCCATTTTTTTTACCTCTATCTTGTATTACTTATTTCTTAATCAGTTCTACCTGATTCGCATTTAATTCCACAGGTGTTCTGCGGCCAAAAACCGTAACATCAATCACCAGTTTGTTTCCGTCATCGGTGCTTTTCTGAACCAATCCCTCAAAATCTGAGAAAGGACCAGCAGTAACTTTCACCATATCGCCCGGCATAAACGAAAATATTTTTATATCCCTCTCGGGATCTGTAATACCCAAAAGACGATCAACCTCATCCTGGGATAAAGCAGCAGGTTCCTTTTGATCCTTACCAATGCCCAAAAAACTTGTTACACCTGCAATTCCCATGATATAAGATTTCAGCTCAGAGCTCATATCTGCTTCCAATATTACATAGGAAGTAAACAGCTTCTTTTCTCGCTCTATCTTTTTACCTTCTCTTATTATGAAGGTTTTCCTCACAGGAACAAGTAGCCTGCCCACTTGCTGTTCAAGCAAGGTGCCGGCAAGACCCTTTTCGATGGTGGTCTTTACTTTGTTCTCGTGTCCTGAATAGGTATGAATTACATACCACTTCATGCTTAACTACCAGCCCTTAAAATATCAGATCAATGATCTTGGTAAACCCAAAATCTACCAAAGACAAAAATATGGCTACTATTGTGGACATCACCAACACTACGATGGTTCCTTCCTTAAGGTCTTCCTTGTTGGGCCAGCTTACGCATTTCATCTCAGAGCGAACGTCGCGATAAAAACGACTAACCTTCTCGAATTTCATTTTTCTCTATTCCGTTTAATTCGTTGCTAAGGTACTTACTCCTGCTCTTTTCTAATGAAACGAGCCGGAATCAAGCTCCCTATTGGAAGGGAGAATTCCAATTCTCCCAAAGCACCAAACCCTGGAGTTTGGCAACACAATGGTGGCAGGACAGGCAGGAATCGAACCCGCAACACCCGGTTTTGGAGACCGGTGCTCTACCAGTTGAACTACTGTCCTGCGCAACATATCTAAAGCGCTTAGCGCTGCTTATGAACTGTGTGTTTCCGACAGCTGGGGCAGAATTTCTTCAGCTCCATTCTGTTCGGGTGCTTGCGTTTGTTGCGAGTGGTCGTATAATTACGATTCTTGCATTCTTCACAAGCCAGAATAATGATATCTCTCATGATTCAATCCGCTTGGCTTAGTCTATAACAGAGGATACAACACCGCTGCCGATAGTGTGTCCACCTTCGCGAATTGCGAAGCGAAGACCCTGTTCCATTGCGATGGGGGTGATAAGCTCAGCCTGGATTTCCACGTTATCACCAGGCATAACCATCTGTACGCCTTCGGGAAGGGTAAGACTGCCGGTAACGTCGGTGGTGCGGAAGTAGAATTGAGGACGGTATCCAGTTTGGAAGGGTTTATGGCGTCCGCCTTCATCTTTGGTAAGCACATAGGTTTGACCAATGAACTTTGTGTGGGGTTTAATTGATTTCGGTTTGGCAAGAACCATTCCGCGTTCCACATCAGTTTTGGCAAAGCCGCGAAGCAACAAACCAACGTTGTCACCAGCTTCGGCTTGATCAAGAAGCTTGCGGAACATTTCCACACCTGTGCAGGTGGTTTCCAAGGTTTCGCGAATTCCAACACGTTCCACTTTTTCGCCAACTTTAATTGCGCCACGTTC
Source organism: Candidatus Cloacimonadota bacterium (assembly GCA_028703735.1). Taxonomy (GTDB): domain Bacteria; phylum Cloacimonadota; class Cloacimonadia; order Cloacimonadales; family Cloacimonadaceae; genus Cloacimonas. The sequence continues at coordinate 4,650 of JAQVMI010000011.1, forward strand.
CACACGACCTGTAGCAACGGTTCCACGTCCAGGAATACTGAACACGTCTTCCACTGGTAACAGGAAGGGCTTATCGACTGCACGGTCGGGAAGCGGAATGTAGGTATCAATTGCATCTACGAGAGCCTGGATTTGAGCTTCGCCTTCTGGATCGCCATTCAAAGCCTTCAAAGCTGAACCGCGAATCACAGTAATTTCGTCGCCTGGGAATTCATACTTGTCCAGAAGCTCACGAACTTCCATCTCTACGAGATCAAGCAGTTCTTCGTCTTCTACTAAGTCGCTTTTGTTCATAAACACAACAACAGCAGGAACACCAACCTGACGGGCAAGCAAAATGTGCTCACGGGTTTGAGGCATGGGACCATCATAAGCACTTACCACAAGTACTGCACCATCCATCTGGGCTGCACCGGTGATCATGTTTTTGATGTAGTCAGCATGTCCTGGGCAATCAACGTGCGCATAGTGACGCTTATCGGATTCATATTCCACATGTGCTGTGGCAATGGTTATACCGCGGGCTTTTTCTTCCGGTGCATTGTCGATGCTATCGAATGAACGGAATTTGGCACCGCCCTTCTTACTTAAGTACATAGTTATCGCTGCGGTCAGCGTTGTCTTCCCATGGTCAATGTGACCAATCGTACCCACGTTGACGTGTGGTTTGTTACGTACGAATTTCTCTTTTGCCATTGTTCCTCCTGGAATTTCCATTCCACGTTGTGTTTATTTAGCTTTTGTAAAAATGAGAAACTGCGGGGGTTTTACTCCCCGGTATTTAAGAGTTTATGTAAACCGGATCCGGCATTAGGATCCGGTTCACAATAAAAAGGTGGAGCTCAAGACCGGACTCGAACCGGTGACCTCCTCCTTACCAAGGAGGTGCTCTACCTGCTGAGCTACTTGAGCTTAGTCCACTAACATTCTGGAGCGGGAAACGGGGTTCGAACCCGCGACCCTCAGCTTGGAAGGCTGATGCTCTAGCCAACTGAGCTACTCCCGCTGGCTTGGCGAAAATCTATGGTGGAGAGGGGAGGATTCGAACCTCCGAAGTCGTCTGACGACAGATTTACAGTCTGTTCCCTTTGGCCGCTCGGGAACCTCTCCACAACCTCTGGAGCCGATGAAGGGAATTGAACCCCCAACCTATTGATTACAAATCAATTGCTCTACCTTTGAGCTACATCGGCAACAAGTTTTGTCATTACTTTTTAATCCCCAAAAATTGTCAACACCTTTTTTGGTCTCACTCTATATTCTTTGCGATCTCTCACTTAGGGAGCTAACAAATTTTCCCTACAGTTTCTGTCAACCGCTTTTTTGCAATGCATGCCTGCTGCCCACCCAAAAAACGCACATTTCTTAACCGGAATATGCAGGATAAGCCTATTTGCTACGAATCACATAGCTCTGCTTGCTTGCAGCTGAGTGAAGAGTACTTATTTCTAACATCCTGCTTCCTGTAACCCTGCAGCTACATTGCAGTTACTTTTGATACTGCAAGGTTCATTAAGGGAGGGATGGTGTAGCCTGTTAGGAAAAGCACGGAAGCATGTGCCAATCTACCTTTAACTTGAATCAAGCTTTTTGTTTTTTGTTAAACCGGAAAAGTATTGATGCAGGAGAAATTAATACTTGACACATACACCTTGTTTAGGCAATGTTGCCACCACATGAATTATAGTTAAGCAGATTCTTTGCGAGGTAGTGATGAAACAGGGATTAATTGCTTTTGTTTTTGTATCCATATGGCTATGCATTTCGGGGTTAAATGTTCCCTACAGCCAAGAACCACTTCACACAGAGGCTAATCTCCTTACAGGTTTATCCAGGGTTAGCCCCGAAGATAAAGCTGCCGAAAAGCTATCAACCCATGTTTGGTTTTGGCAGGATAATGATAACCTTTGTTTTACCTTTCAGGCAGTAATTGATTCCACTTTTACTCCTGGTCCGGTTTCCACCCGTGATGTAAGCAATAAGGCAGATTATCTAAGAATTCAGCTTATCACTATTCCTGATGCATATTTCTCTTATCTGTTCAATTTCTATGCTACTGGTAATCTTTTAGATGCTGTTCGGGAAGTGGGTCGTGCTGATGTAGGATTTAACACAAATTATACTTACACATCTACATACAATGATACTCTTTGGATTGTTGAAGGGAAAATTCCTCTTTGTGAGCTTCGTTTTAAACAAGATTTACCCTACAAATGGAAGGTAATAATTACCCGGCATCACGATAAAACATTAGAGGAATTTAGCTTGCCCTGGGTTATACCAAAAATGCAGAATAGCTATTTTGTTAATGCTCTTGATATCCAGCTTTCACATCCAGTAAAACGCAAACTTGATCTAACCGTAAAGCCATATATAGTAAAAAGCTACGATCTTGTAAACAATACTGATAGTTTTGATCCTGATAATATAGGGCTTGATATCGCTCTCAATCCAGCTCAACGCACACGCATAAAACTTAGCATTAATCCAGATTTCAGTGACGTACCTCCTGATACAGCAGCAGATATTTATAACAGCAAGTATCCCCGCTTTTATACTGAAAACCGCTTTTTTTTCACCGAGGATATTGACGCTTTTGGTGTACCGGTGAATGCATTTTACAGCCGAAGAATAGTTAAACCAAGCCTCACTTTTAAAGCTACAGGTAACTCCAAATATATAAATTGGGGTATTTTGGGAGCTTTGGATAAGCAGATTGTGGATAGTGGCATTACCATAAATAGGGACGATTATTTTCAGGTGCTATCCATAATTCCGAAAACCAAGACTCTTAAGCTTGCCAATGCAATAGTTAGCAGAGTTAACAAAGATTACTACAGCCATGTTTTTAGCGGAACATATCGCTGGGATGTTTATCAGGATGTAACGCTATCCAGTTGGAATGCTTTTAGTGTAAAAGAGGACGATCGTAATTCGGACACCCTGCCAAGTTACGGCTCAGCAAATAATGCTTCGCTAACCCTTTCTCCAGGGAACTGGAGTCTCTTAGCCAATGGAACAGCAGTAAGTAAAAATATGACAGCAGATGCAGGTTATCAAAATGATAGTTATTATCACAAACTTGGTTCATCGTTAAGTTGGGATAGTGATGAATCTTCGGAGTTTATAAACTATCAGGGGTTTAGTGTAAACTATGAATATTACAAATATTATTCAAAACGAAACAACGAAAACTACTCTGATGCAAACTACTACATAAATTTCCGCCCCAGATATGGCATGTCCTTATCTGGCTCTTACAATAGTGAGCTTGATATCTTGAACAAGCCTCATAATACCTTGAGCGCTACTGTAACGGGCACTTTATTCCGTTGGCAACCCCTTAGCGCACAATTTCAATATACCTACAAGCAGGAATTGGTTTACAATCTGCTGGATGTTTATAGCTCCACCAATTATTATGGCAATTTATGGGGTTTTATATCTCAGGTTTGGGGTTATGACATTAGTGGTACCTTGGTAGATTATTCTTACCCCAATGGTGTGCTTGCAGATTATGGAGGGTTACTTCCTTATGCCACAAAATTGGATGATAATTACGCTATAATTAATGCAGAGCTCAATTTCACCCCCAACCAAAGATTGCGTTTTGCATGTGGTAGCGGACTAAGCACTTATGAAACAGAGGGTTTCTTTAACGATCTGAACCTGTTTGGTAACCTGCGCTACGAATTTAAATCCAATTGCTTCTTCTATGCAGGATTTAACACAAATCAGTTGCAAGACCAAAAATCCACTTACAGCAAACCCCATGGTCACTATCTGGTAAACACTTCCACTGCCTATGCCAAGCTAAGCATTACGCTTTGATCTTTGTTTTGGGTAAGTTATCAAGCGAAATTCTGGTTCAAAGTAGTTTTTTTTCACAAAAAAAGGGTTTACATGCCAGGAAATCTCTTGACATGAATATCACGAATATTAGCGTGGAATCGAAGGGAGTTTTAGTACGTGTACGAGACTCCAGAATGTATTTGTAAGTACAGGATAATTGTTATATTTATGAAACGGTTGTGCAGCACAGCTCAAAACCGAAAGGTGGCTAAAACCCACCAAAAATCGATTAACGTCATTGACTTTGGCACAAATTGGTGCCTCTATTGTTATGAAACTAACTAAAGATAATACTTTAAGGAGATACACATGAAACAAAACAAAGCAATCTTGCTTGCCATTATAATGATGGCTCTGTTCACGAGTGCATGGGCGGATATAATTACACTTGGTACACAAGTAGTTGCAAGTGGAACAAGTGGAATTGGTCCCACTAACTACTATTGGGAAGCCCGTAGAATTCAATTTGTTTATACAGCATCAGAGATAATAACGGCTGGTGGAGTTACTGGCGATATCTCTGCTTTAGCCTTCGATGTATCACAGATTGCTGGAGGCAATCTGCTGAACTATAAGGTTAAAATGGCACACACTGCGGCAACTAACGCTGCTACCCATAATACCGCAAACTTTAACAACAGTTAAAAATGCACATACTTTCGTACCTGGTGCCACTGGTTGGCGTACAATTACCTTTGATACGAACTTCGCTTGGGACGGTTCCAGCAATATCCTTTTTGATATCAGTTGGGGAGTTAACGCAGGTTATTCCTCCTCTGGTCAAACTTGGCTTTATAATAATGTCGCAAATCAAATGAGAGGAATTACATCTGGTTCAAGTAGTGTTGAGAACACAGCCACTTCTACTACTCGTAGTGGAAAGCCACGTGCTCAGTTGACAATTACTCCGGCAGCCGGAATTCTTAACCCAACTGGCTTCACTGCTACACCGGTCAGCCATAACCAGATAAATCTTGCATGGACGCGTAACGTTACTCCGGACAACGTGATGGTAGCCAGAAATACTGTTAACACTTTTGGCACTCCCTCCGGTTCTTACTCCGTGGGAAACTCTATTTCCGGAGGCGGTGAAGTTATCTATAACAGCAGCGGTACCAGCTATAATGATACCGGACGCACAGCAAATACGCCCTACTATTACAAAGCATGGTCTGTGAACGGTGGAACGCCAACATATTCATCGGGAACCACAGCTACAGCAACTACTATGCTTGCACCAATCACTAATTACCCTTGGACAGAGACTTTTGAAACTGATTCTGAATCTCGTGGGGGATGGTCACAAATCCAGGAACAGGGTTCGAAATCATGGACTTATGCCACAGGAGCAGGTTCCGGATTAATTACTGCAGCTCATGGTGGAGCATTGAATGCCAGATTTACGGGGACAACTTATTCTGGAGACAAAACAAAGTTAGTTACACCAATTTTAGATTTAAGTGCTAAGGCAGATTACACTCTATCGTTCTGGTATGGACAGGAAGTATGGTCCCCAGATCAAAACGAACTCAGGATCTTTTACCGAACCAGTCCATCAAGCTCCTGGGTGGAAATTGCCTCTTATACCGGGAATGTATCTGTTTGGACGCAAGAACCAGGTTTAGTTTTACCCAATCCAAGTGCAACATATCAGATAGCATTTGAAGGCAAAGACCTTTATGGCTATCCTAATGTCTTAGATGATATATTGGTTGATGTTGCATCGTCCGATCCCCAGTTTGCAGTATCTCCTGCCGTGAAGGACTTTGGCAGCCAACAGATTGGCACCAGTTCTACAGCTCAAGTATTCACAATTAAAAACAATGGTGGTGGAACCCTTACAGTTTATAGTGTTGCCAAAGGTAGCACTAATGCCGGCGAATTTGTTCTTACTGATACTAACGATTACACCGGGGGTATTGAACTCGGTGCGGGTGCATCCATTACAGTTTCTGTGGTGTTTTCACCTGTCACAACAGGTGCCAAGGTAGCTACACTTACCATTGCTCATGATCAAGATGGTTCACCTACTGTCGTAAACTTATCTGGAACCGGGACGGACTCAACCATCAGAGATATCCCCTATATCCAAACCTGGGATGTAGATGCACTTATCAATGGCTGGGTTCTTTATGATGTAAATGAGGATGACGTAACTTGGGGCATTGGTTCTGGTGGCACAAGTGATGCCGCAGTAATAGAATATAACACTGATCTCGCCATGAACGACTGGTTGATCAGCCCTCCAGTAGTATTAACCGGTGGAACAGCTTACACAGTTACCTACAGCTACCGTTGCGCCAGTGCTACTTATCCGGAAAAGATGAAAGTTGCCTTCGGTACTGCTCAGAATCCCACAGCAATGACAGAAGTGATTGCTACACATGAAGGTTTTATCAATACCACATACTTAACCGGTACTGGAACTTTCACTCCTGCTACCACTGGAAACTACTATTTAGGCTTCCATGGTTACAGTGCAGCGAATATGTATAATCTCTATGTGGATGATGTCCGTATTCTAATACCCAATAGTCAGGTTGGACAAGTGATTGCTACTGGTGCCACTGCCAATGTAACTCTTCCGACATTAACAGTTGGAGAACAACAGATTACCCCAGCAGTTGCCTTCAGCGGTCTTTCGGGTAATCCTGTAATTCATGTTTCGGCACTTAACAATGTCGCCTTAGACAGGCTTGAACTTACCATAGATGGTGGAAATCTTGCTGGAGTAACGCTAACCTTTACTCATGGGCTGGGATTTATTCCCCAAGTGCTTGCTTACCAGATAGGTAGCGGAGCTCTTTCCGTAATAAACAACCCTGGTGATTGGACTGCTACAACTGCCTCCTTTACAGTTCCAGGTGGCAAGGGACCCCTTAGTTTGAAGGTTATTTTCCCCAAAGATCGTGATGATACCTTGCCGGTAACTCTTGCCAGCTTTACTGCTACGCTTACATCCGATATGTTTGTTAAGATTGCCTGGATTGCTGCCTCCGAAACAAACCACTCCGGTTATAACGTGCTACGTGCTGAATCGCAGGATTTGTCGGGAGCCACAAAGATCAATGCTCAGCTTATTGCTGATGGCACAGAATTGGGAACTCAAATAAGCTATTCCTTTGTGGATGAAGAAGCCTCGAATAACGCAACCTATCATTATTGGTTGGAAAGTGTAAGCTTGGATGGAGCCTCAGAGTTCTTTGGTCCATTAACTGTTACAATAGGTGATCCCCAGGATCATGGTATCCCTGTAGTACCTATTGTTACGGAATTGCTAAATGCCTATCCCAATCCCTTCAACCCCAGCACTCGTATAGGTTATTCGTTGAAGGAAGCAGGAGAAGTGAATATCGATATCTATAACCTTAAAGGACAGAAAGTGCGCTCTTACAATGCATTGCACAACGCTCCCGGATTCTTTAATGTAATTTGGGATGGTCGGGATGCCTCTGGTAACTCCGCTTCCAGCGGTGTTTACATGTACCGTATGAGCAGCGGAACTTATACTTCTTCCAAGAAGATGATACTTGCTAAATAAGTGAGAGCTGAAGCAGTGAGAGCTGCTTAAGTGAGACAATGTGAAAGCCCCGGGTGTAAATCCGGGGCTTTGTTATGAGAGCCAAAAACAAGTAACCAAATCTATAGGATTCCATTTAAATAGAGAGACAAGACTTTTAAACACAGAGTAAAGTAGAGAATTTTTTACAAAGAGTAAAAGAGAGAAAAGAGGGAAAAGAGAGAAAAGTGTGCAGGTTTTTACAATGAGCCAAAGACTATTAACACAGTGAAAAGCAAAAAATGATTTTTAACCACAGAGAAAAGCAGAGAAAAGCAGAGAGTCAATAGAACTGTGAGAACATGATCGACCTGATTTCCTTGATTGCTCATTGTTTGAAGTCTATTGTACTCTTTGTGATAAAGCTCTCTTTTCTCTTTTACTCTTTGTTGAATTGTCTTTCCCCCTTATACTCTTTTATTCTTCTTTTTACTCTTTTATCCTATTCATAATGGGTTCTATTCCATAAGTAACATTGAAATCTTTATAAAATAGTGTAATCAATACTCAGGAATAGGCAATACAAGAACCCTGATGCTTAAGCATGATGATAAAGACAGTCGCCTCGATTATCCACGCACGAGGCGTGTGTGATTACTACTAATACCTGCAAAATCGTTTGGTGCTTACTGCCTTATTGTCTGCCATCAGCCTCAGCACATAGATGCCGTTAGCCACTCTTTGCTTGTTACTATCCTTTCCGTCCCAGGTGTATTCTATTTTAGGGAGGCTGCCTTGGCTTGGTAGCGGGATGCGGTGCACCAGTTGTCCGCGGATATTGTACACATCTATGCTTAACTTTGATGCTTGGGCATTCTCTACCAATAGCTTTAACTCGTCCCGCATAGGGTTGGGGTAGGCAGAGATCTCTATTATCGGCACAGCAGGCACAGTATAATCCTCATTACTTACAGGGAAGCCGGCATAGGCGTGATACAAAGCTCCATTGCTGCCGGGAGTAGTTGCGTCGGCAGGGACATAGAAGAACACTTCCACCCTGTCATTCGCGGAAAGAAGCATATACAAACGGCAGGTTTTCAGCCTTGCCTCCGAGGGTAATAGCCCAGCATCTATCTGCCAGCTTTCTACATGGGTCATGATGCCCTGCGAAGTAATCTCCCACAGGTTTATCGAGCTGAGATTATCAAACACCGCCATCAACCTGCGTCCGTTTGGCAATACGCATACATCATTTGCCAAGGTAGGCACCTCTATGGTGGTTTCATAGTTTACTATACCGGAAGCCGGATTGATATTCTTCACCGTCATAAAATACATGCCGTCGGTTTCTGCAAGCTGATACACAAAGGGAGTAGCATCCGGACTTAGCGCGATACTGCGGATAATGCCATCACGGGTTGTGCTGGCAGAAATATCTGTAACATCATCAAGATCGGCATACAGCAACTGATCATCTATGCTGTAATACGCTCTTTCTCCTTTGCGGGCAAAGCATTTATCCTGCGGAGCAAGCAGGTACTGTTTCCGATAATAACGTTCCATGCCGTTGGTGACCGACCAATTGCTAAGGTTCAGCCCCATACCCCATAAATTGCCACTATCTTCCACATCCCAGCAATCGCTAAGGGTGCTATTTACGTTGTAGTTATAGTTCTTCTTATAGCCGACCCCATTTCCCCCAGCACCGGGATAGTTCCGGGTTTGCATATTTACGCCCAACACGGGATCTATGAATCCTTCCTCAGGTGAGGAGGAACCTCCGTATAAGCCAAGAGCCGGGTTCCAGACAGTGTTGCCGGGAGTGTCATAGTAATCCCGGTGAACATATCCGCGACGTCTTTGCATTAGCGAGCCCCAGATGTTTATTGTTCCCCTCTCCAGATATGGGTCTTGTTCAGGCCACAGGGGATTGTACCAAGGGTAATCTATATTTGCAGGCCAGGGGTGCTCTGCAGTTTGGGGATAGTGATACCGGTGTAAGTCGATCCAATCCAACATGGTGGGGATTCCATCCTGAGTGCTTGTGATAGTAGATTCTACAGAAGGATGAGGATGCTGGTATTCGAAAGTAAACACACCATCCTCGCGCGGATCCCCCCCTCCATTGCCTAAGGCATAAAGCGATGCATACAACCATACCCCGCCACCTGCTGGGCTTTGGTACCAATCATCTGAGCCCATGTTTGGGTGATACCTCCATGGGCCCACTGGGTCTTTATAACCATACTTAATCACTATGTTATTTTCTGAGACCAAATTTACTTTGTCAGTATTGTTCCCAAAAGGATTTTGCCATGTTGGGGTACCCCTAAGAGAAATATCTCCAACAATCTCTATATCCGAAGAAGACCACCAGGTCTGTTCCCCGCCAAAATTCCCCTTTAGCCACAGTTTGTTGTTCACAAAGTTGATGCGGTCACCGCAGGATCCCGCAGGTAAAGAAGTCCAGACCGTATCTACGACCGTGAAGTAATTCCTAAATAGCGGAGCGTCTTCTGTCCCCTCAGGATAATCCGCCCACACATCCGTAAAAGCTCTCTGACTGTGACGGATTTTCC
>JAQVMI010000300.1 GCA_028703735.1 Candidatus Cloacimonadota bacterium
GTGTTATCTTTCACTCCTCAGGAGCGGTTTAATTTGGATTCCTGCCTTCGCAGGAATGACAATCAGAAAAAAAAACTACTTCCCACTCGTTATGAAAGAGACTCTTTAAATAGCTATGGGTTTTGAATTGAGTGAGTTGCTTATCTCTAATTAATCTGTTTTACAAATCTGGAGAAGTAGGCATCAATTTCTGATCGCATGTCAATCCCCACTTTTTCAAAGATATCAAGTAAATCCATATATGCACCTTTACCACCAACAAAATCCCAAAACTCAGATGCAACCTTTAATTCTTGTTCCAAATCCAGCATCCCTCTCATTGTCCATCTGGCATAAGCTGCGGGCTCGTAAGGATTGTAAGGAATTGCAATGAATGTTTTGACGTCTGCTTGAGGATCATCTGCAAGTGTAGTTGCCACCCACTCTAACAAGGTTCTTTTAAATTCCTTGAAACCACCAGCATTGGGTTTGGCGGTTTTGATATCTATCAGATAAATGGTTCCGCTGTTTGAAACAAGCTTTACATCTACCTTCGTAGGTTTCACCAAAACCATGGAACCTTGGGTGCACACTTTTCTAATAGCCTCAATCTCGGCTAATTTATCTGGCTCGGCAGACGCTGTGGATAGATTATCCATAATGGTCTGGATTACTCTTTGGGCTTCTGAGGAAATATAGTTACCTGCAACTTGTTGACACATTGCCAACTTGAAATTTACTACTCCAAGTTCTTTGGCAACAGGCTCAAAGATGCTGGATCCAAAATTTGTATTAAGGGAATGAATAAATGAAAAAAGTGCCAATCTATCTTTCCCCAGCAATCTGGTATGAAATGGCATGTATGAAGCCTCTGGATTATAATCGCGTAACTTCCTTATTAGGCTTGATTTCAGAATTTCTTCAAGCCTCTGTTTCGTATCTATGGATAATGCCATTATATCTCCTCTATACTTTTCAGGTGGAAAATGATCTCAGAATATGCGCCTTTGTCTTTTTCGGTTCGATTCAGCACGGGTCTTTTGTATTGATTCACTATTTTCATTCCAGCTCCAGATGCAATGGTAGGATATAGATTATACTTATCATTGGCAACTAAAAACACATCATAATCTTCCGCTAAGAATCTTTTGCAATTGGTGAGGACATCTACAATTCCTTTTGTGTAAGAGAGCTTGGCGTCTTTTCCCTGACCCTTGAAAAGCGGTCCAATTTCAAGATCATCATTCCGTTTGAAACCAAAAAGATCGTAGGCATAGGCATGCTGTTCATGGTAATCTATCAACCCCACATAAGGTGGAGAGGAAAATATCCCTTTAATTTTCTTTTGGCTATACTCTGCTGCTAATTTGGGATGGCGTTCTATCAGCTTTTCCTCAAGATTAATATTTCGGCTGTCTCCTGTAAAACATAGCTGATAAGAGTGTGTTCTTAGTTTGCTAAATTGCTGTAATCTGTTAATTGTATCTTGGGCATAAAAATCCCACCATTTAAGGATAGAGAACAAAGGCTTACAAATCTTGCCATGTTTGGCACAATAATAGGTGGTGTTTACTGGTTCTTTCAAGGTAGCAAGATCAGCATGTGTAGTAGCTCTACAAGAGCGCATTGTTCTGCTAAGGATAATACTAAGCACCATTTTCAGTTCAAGTTTCTGAACAGCTTTAATCTTATCGAACACAAAATCTATCTCTGATCTGATGTGCTCGGAATACCATTTTCCCAAGAAACTGCTGTTATTGGACTGAAGCAACTTTATTCCGTATTCTTCCACAAGGCTATGAAATATTGGAAGAAATTCTGCTTCCCTTTTTGCGCCCCATTCATCCCCGTTGATCATGCCATTTTTAACCTTATACTTGAACTCGGGGACAGGGAAGTGCATTTTATTGAACTTACTTAGTTCTTCCAGAACTCTTGCTTCGAAGGCAAGAGTGTTATTATCGCTTAAGTATAGCCTAAGTGCTTTGCTAATTTGTTTTACTTCAGTCAAAATCTCCATAGGATTTATGCTAACAATTTTTGTGTTAGATATCCATGTGTTAAAAGCAGAAACATCAACCCCAATGGCGTGTATGCCAATTTCTGAAGCTTGCACCAAGGTTGTTCCGCTTCCACAGAACGGATCAAGCACAATATCACCTGAATGAAAGAATGCTTCTTGTTTATAATCGTCCACGTGAGCATCTAAAAAATACTCTACCAATTGAGGTATAAATTTGCCTTTATAGGGATGCAATCTATGAACATGCTTTGTGGTATCTATTTCTCTTAGGTAATCAAAAGATAATGCCCAGTTTAAATCCGTTCCAAGCTTATCTTTCCAGTCATTCTCCCTTTTCCCATTATAGTTTGAATAATACGAAAGCAAATCGTGCTTATCAATTTGCGTGGTGCCATTAGCTCCAAACTTCTTGATTCTGCCATACTGGATAAGGTAGGATATATTTGAAGAAGATACACTTTTCCCTAAGAATTCGCTTGCCCAAAGGCTTGCTTCCTTGATTGTCATGAGTTCAGCTTCCATACATGTATCTCCTTGCTGGATTATTGTGATGAATCATTTCCATTCTGGAATTGCTTTGCTTTTCGTCAAGGACATTCTTCTATCGTCCTATATGATATTATTTAGCTGAGGTGTTACAATTATCGAAAAAAGGATTTATGGATTTAAGGATTTGGAGGATTTACTCAAAAGAAAGATATAATTTACCAAGATGAATTATGAATCCTCGATAATGGAAATCATTTAATCCTCTTAATCCTGAAATCCTCGTAAAAAAACTCCACTCGTTATGGAAGAGAACCAATTTATAGATAACCTTTGGAAGATTTGTGAAAAAGGGTGAATCCTTGCAGATCCACCCCAAAAAGATGTCTATTATATATTAAGCACCCAGGGTGGCTACCATAACAGCTTTGATGGTGTGCATACGGTTTTCCGCTTCATCAAAAACCACAGAATTAGCACCTTCGAACACTTCGTCGCTTACTTCCATGCTGGTTAGCCCAAATTTCTCGTTTATTTGTCTGCCAACCGCTGTTTTAAGATCGTGAAAAGCAGGTAGGCAATGCATGAACAGGGTAGTGCTTTTGCCGGTTTTCTTCATCATCTCGGCATTTACCTGATATGGTTTTAACAGCTTGATACGGCTTTCCCAAACGCTATCCGGTTCGCCCATACTAACCCAAACATCGGTATAAATAACGTCTGCACCTTTCACACCTTTGGCAATATCGTCTGTAATAGTGATCTTGGCACCTGTTTCTTTTGCCACATCCTGGCATTTGGCAAGCAGTTTCTTGTCTGGAAACAGCGATTTCGGGGCTACAATCCTGAAATCCATGCCTGTTTTTGCAGCTCCAATCATCAGGGCATTAGCTACATTATTGCGTCCATCTCCGGAATATACGAACACCATCTCATTTGTAGGCTTGTTCAGATGCTCCATTGCAGTCATAAAGTCTGCCAAAACCTGAGTTGGGTGATCTTCGGTTGTAAGCCCGTTCCATACAGGAACTCCGGCATATTTTGCCAGTTCTTCCACGATTTCCTGTCCATAACCGCGGTATTCTATGCCATCATACATTCTACCTAAGACGCGGGCTGTATCGGCAATAGAT
>JAQVMI010000301.1 GCA_028703735.1 Candidatus Cloacimonadota bacterium
AAATCCAGCATAGCATGATGTATGTGTGCTTTATCGGCAGAAAAGATATTGCCAATTCGGATTCTGCGGAATATCGCTAAAAAAACATCTATTAGTGGAATCGCCATGGCAGAAAGGGGTATCATTAAAGTCATAGTGGTTATGCCCTTGAATTGGGAACTACCTGCTGTGGAAATAGCGGCGATATTTAAACCTATGAACAACGCTCCTGTTTCTCCCAAAAAAATCCTTGCAGGAAAAAAGTTGTAACGGATGAAAGCAGCATTGCCCGCAAGTAAGAAGCCAGAAATGGCTATCACCAACTGGTTTTGCTCTTTAACTCCTACAATTAGCAATACAGCACATACAATAATGCTTATCCCGCTTGCCAATCCATCCATGCCATCTATCAGGTTTATGGCATTTAGCATCACCATAAACCAGAGAACTGTGGCAGGAAAGGCAGCCCAACCAAGGATAAATTGCTCTCCCAAAGGGTTTGTGATATAAAGCACACGATAGCCAATCACGTACATGATTATGCTTAAACAAAGCTGCCAGAGAATCTTTAGCCTTGCTCTGCTTTCGTAACGATCGTCCCATAATCCAAATAAAACAGCAAGAACCCCAACTCCGCTTAGCTGTAACAGCATTTTACTGATATCCGAATTATGGAAAAAAACTCCAAATACAGCCTGGGCAATAATAATCGGAATGGCAAAACACAAACCACCTGCTTCCGGTATGGAACCCTTGTGGATGCGGCGTTCACTTGGATGAGCAATAATTCCAAAGCGTTTGGAAAATGCTATGTTCGAGGGTAACAACAAATGAGTAAGCCCAAAAATAGCAAGGGACTCGATGATTATTAGGATGTATATGTTATTCATAAGCTAAGGAAGGTTGGAGGGTTGGAAGGGTGGAAGGGTGGAAAGGTGGAAAGGTGAAACAGGGTTTGAAGATAGAAGGGTTTGATTTGAAGCTTTCGGTGGCAAAGAGAAGGTGAAAGGGTGGAAAAGTGGAAAGGTGGAACAGGGTTTGAAGATAGAAGGGTTTGATTTGTAGCTTTCGGTGGTAAAGAGAAGGTGAAAGGGTGGAAAGGTGAAAAGGTGAAACAAGGTTTGAAGATAGAAGGGTTTGATTTGGAGCTTTCGGTGGTAAAGAGAAGGTGGAAAGGTGTAAAGGTGGAAAGGTGGAACAGGGTTTGAAGATAGAAGGGTTTGATTTGTAGCTTTCGGTACAAGGAGAAGGTGGAAAGGTGGAACAGGGTTTGAAGATAGAAGGGTTTGATTTGTAGCTTTCGGTACAAAGAGAAGGTGGAAAGGTGGAAAGGTGGAACAGGGTTTGAAGCTTCGCACGTAGGGGAGGATTCCGATCCTCCGTTTGGAAGGTGTAACACAGGCATTTGTCATTCCTGCGTAGGCAGGAATCCAGTTTAATAGATTCCGGATCAAGTCCGGATTGACAGATGTTTTTGCATTCTCGAGAATGTTTCCCAAAAGTATTCCTTGCAGGAAATCCAAAGTAGCAGGTTTCACCTTTCCACCTTCCAACATTCCAAACTCAAACCTTGTTTCACCTTTCCACCTTTTCACCTTTCTACCTTCCAACTCATCAATCATCAAACCTTGTTTCACCTTTCCACCTTTTCACCTTTCTACCTTCCAACTCATCAATCATCAAACCCTGTTTCACCTTTCTACCTTCCAACATTCCAAACTCGAACCTTGTTTCACCTTTCCACCTTTTCACCTTTCTACCTTCCAACTCATCAATCATCAAACCTTGTTTCACCTTTTCACCTTTTCACCTTTCCACTTTTCCAACTGCAAACTCATCAATCATCAAACCTTGTTTCACCTTTCCACCTTTCCACTTTTCCACCTAAATAAACATCCCTGTAAGAATCCACCATGTTCTGGTAGTTACAAAGCGCTGTAATATGTGCAGCCGCAGCCATGCCTTTTTTGTAAACGGGCACAAAATCCTCTGCTATGTTTATGAACACCTGCTTCAAGGTTTGGTGATCATCCAAATCTACAAGATATCCGGTGTAATCATCACATAACTCCATAATAGAGGGGATTCTGGAACCAATTACAGCCAAACCAGAGCTCATTGCCTCAATTATACTGAAGGGTTGGGCTTCCCATCGTGAATATAGCACGAATGCATTAAACACCTTTAGCCAGGGTATAACATTGCTATCCCAACCAGGTAAAATAACCCTGGAACTCATACCCTTGGTCTCAACAATTGCTTTGCACAATTGATAATGCTGCCCATCTCCCAAAATAATAAATTTCAGCTTTGGTGTTTCCTTGCAGGCATCACAAGCGACATTAATAAGATTTATGGCATTTTTTTGGGTGGAGAATCTAATTGTAGAGCCTATTATCAGTTCATCAATTGCGGGTTTTCGGTTTTGGGCAATTTGGGTTAAATCTAAGCTTAGCTTATCAGGAATGGCATTATAGATAGTGAGTGCTTTTTTTGCAGGAAGCAAGTGCTTTGCCACACAGGTTAGCCTATCCGAATTGTTTACAAAGATGGTTTTGTGTCCCAAAAGGTTGCTCACGAACTCCATTGCAGAAAAAAAAAGATGCACTGGTCTTGTTTGATCTTGTTGAAAGGCTGTGCCATGGGCTGTGTGAAGAATTAATGGTACACCACAGATTCTGGCAGCAAGACGTCCTAAAAGCCCGGGTTTAGAAGAATTTGTGTGGACAATATCAAATTTCTTGCGCCACATAATCCAAATCAAATGTAGGGATGTAAGTAAATCCCACAGGGAAATCTTGTGGCAGAAGGTAGGCAGAGGAAGATAGTTAAAGCCGTATTCCTTAACAGCCTGTTCAAATTCTCCTCCTGGTTTACAGGCAACCCAAATCTCAAACTCGTTGCTATCTAATCCAGATAAAAGATACAAGCTGAACCGTTGAACTCCGGATAGCAGGGGTAATAATTGAATGTGGAGTAGTCTCTTCATTGATCCTTTTGAAGTCTAATTACTGCAATCGCATTAGCATTCACATTGGTGAAGCTAATTTTATTGGAATCAATGGTATATGAAGCTCCTTCAATCTCTTTAATTTTGGGTTCCCCATGAAGGAGCATTACAAAGTGCTCAAGATCATCAGGAAAGAAAACGCTGATTTCGTATTCACTTTCATCTATGGTTATGCGATTACGTTTTTCCCACCATGAGGCAATCTCTGCGGCTGTGCTAAGGAAGGTGTTATTGCTTTTCACTAATGCCAGAATGTATGCATACAGCTTGTTACAATAATGAATATCGCTGTAACTGGCAATGGAAAAATCTATCCCAAAAACTCCATGCGTTCTAAGGCACTGTTGAAAGAATTTTTTTATCTGGTGTTTGGCATCATCCAATTGAATGATACTGTGCTTATTAAGCTGAACATAATTATCACGGTAAATGGTTGGCAGTTCTATGAACTCTGCCTTACCACCCGATATCCAGGGGTTCCAGGGTATCGAAATGCCATATTTGAAACCAGGTGCTGCTGCAAAAGCAGTGCTTTGGCTGTAACTTGGCGATATTTTTCCATGCAAATCGCGGATTGTGGCATTTGTTCTGAATCCACATTGACGAATTCCGATTTGT
>JAQVMI010000302.1 GCA_028703735.1 Candidatus Cloacimonadota bacterium
CTTTGATGCTTAGCCAAATACGCAAATGCGACCTCAGCTTTGTGCTTTCGGACTACATGAAACACAATCTGCTGATGAACAAATGGCATGCATCCAAGATAGTGAAACTTATCCCCAATGCTACTTTACAAGAGGATAATACCACTGTTAATAATGAGATTCCCATAGTTCTGTATGTGGGGCAATTGATTAGGGGAAAGGGTATAGATTTAGCCATTAAAGCCTTATCCCGGGTTTCGGAGCCCTTCAAATTTGTAGTGCTGGGACGTGGAAACGACGAGAATTATCTAAAAGAGCTTTCTGCACAGTTACTGCCAGGCAAAGCGGAATTTTTAGGCTGGGCAGCAGATGTAAATCAAATTTACGCCGGTGCAGATATTGTGGTGGTGCCTTCACGCTGGCAGGAACCTTTTGGTTTGGTGGGGTTAGAGGCTTTTTCTAAAGCGAAACCAGTGGTTGCTTTTGATATTGGTGGAATCTCCGAGTGGCTTAAACACAAGGTTAATGGCTTATTGGTATATCCTGGTGATAGTGGCAAATTGGCTATGGCAATATCGAGTCTGCTTAAAAATCCCGAACTAAGGCAACGTTACGGTAAAGCAGGTTTGGAGCTATGCAAACAGCACTTTAACCAGTTAGCTTACACAAACAGTCTGCTGCAACCCTTGCAAAAACTAATCAAGCCTACCATTACTTTTCCAGGAGGTTCATCCCAATGAAAGCGAACCTGTGCAAAATAATGCAAAACACGCTAAAAAAACTGATTCCTCATCTTCAGCAATCGACAACAAGTGAATTTGTAAATGTATTCGGGATAAAGATATGTAATATCTCCATGCCCGAAGCCCT
Organism: Candidatus Cloacimonadota bacterium; assembly: GCA_028703735.1. Lineage (GTDB taxonomy): Bacteria > Cloacimonadota > Cloacimonadia > Cloacimonadales > Cloacimonadaceae > Cloacimonas. Next base: position 850 of record JAQVMI010000302.1, read on the forward strand.
TATCCTGATTGATGAAAAAATCAGCAAACAGGAAAAAACCCCGGTTTACTTCGTAAATGCCGATTGCATGAATAAAGTTTATGTTGACAAAGAGTATTATGCAGTATTGAAGGGTACTAAAGTGATTCTCCCGGATGGAATAGGGATAAACTTAGCAGGGAAGATGCTTGGGACGCCCGTAAGAGAAAATGTGAATGGAACGGATCTTCTACCGCTCTTATGTGACCTGTCAGTAAATAGAAGCTATGGTTTGTATCTTCTGGGTGCTGCTCCTAAAGTAGCAGAAACAATGAAGGAAAAGCTGTTGCTACGCTATCCCAAGCTAAACATCTGTGGAGCTCGGGATGGATTTTTCGATTGGCGCACAGAAGCAGAGAGAGTGATAGAAGAAATAAACCAATCCAAGCCGGATATTCTGCTGGTAGCACTTGGAGCACCGTTGCAAGAGAAATTTATCAACCGTTATGGAGATTCAATAGATGCAACAATACAAATGGGGGTGGGTGGTTTGTTCGATTTCTATTCCGGCAGAATTGCCAGGGCACCTCTTTGGATGCGGCAGATTGGTTTGGAATGGGTATTTCGCCTCATTCAGGAACCCAAAAGAATGTGGAGACGATATATATTAGGAAATCCCTTGTTTTTGGCGCGAGTTTTTCGTTGGAAAATGCACAAAGATGCTTAGTTTATTAGTAGATATTTGATACTGTTAATCTTGAAACACACAAACAGGAGTGATTGAAGGAAAATGCAAGGCAATAAAAGATCGGTTAAAAGCCAGAGAATGCAGGATATAGAGCGAATGATGCTTCTGGGCAAGAAACACAGCCGTTGGCGTATGCAACTAAAGGTTTCGGCTTGGGAATGGACGGTTAGCTTTGCCAAATTTTTAAAAACATTGCTGGATGTGATGCTATCGCTATTAATGCTTATTACTCTATCCCCCGTATTTGTAATCACAGCCCTGATAATATATCTTACAGATCCGGGACCGGTGTTTTACATCGCCCCTCGGGTTGGATTGGATGGGGCAAAATTCGGCTTCATCAAGTTTCGCAGTATGTTTATTAATGCAGATAAGCTGAAGGATGAACTATTGGAACAGAATGAATCTGCCGGTGGAGTGATCTTCAAAATGAAGAAAGACCCCCGGGTTACCAGGATTGGTCGCTTTATCCGCAGATTTAGTATTGACGAATTACCTCAGCTTATAAATGTGTTAAAAGGGGATATGAGCTTGGTGGGACCGCGTCCTCCGCTCCCCCGGGAAGTATTGGAATACACCTTGGAAGATAGAAAGAGATTGCATGTGAAACCCGGAATAACCTGCCTGTGGCAAATTGAAGGGCGAAGCGAAATACCCTTTGAACAGCAGGTTCAGCTTGATATGCAGTATATCCGTAGCCAGGGAATCTGGAACGATCTGAAAATATTACTAAAAACCATTCCAGCCGTTATTGGCGGTAAGGGTGCTTACTAAAACGATAAGCACCATAAATAAAAAACATAATTAGCGTTAGCAAGGAGAATTGCATGAAGGTGAGCTTTAAACAGGAGAACAATGTTGGAATCATTGAAATCAATGGGCGTTTGGATGCTTACAACGCGCCCGAGCTTAGGGCAGCTTATGATCAGGTGGCAGACAAGGTTACAAATTTCGTTATAGACATGAACGATTGCGAGTTCATAGATAGCACAGGTTTGGGTACCATTGTAGCATGCTTAAAATCCGCCTCTCAAGGTGGAGGGGATATTCATATTGCCCGTTTACAGGATAAGCCACGCATGGTTTTTGATATTACCAGGGCACACAAGATATTCCATATTTACGATGATCTGGATGCAGCCATAATGGGCTTTGAGGATGATTCTGAAAACTAAGCTAAAATGTCAGTCAGGATCACCTTGTAATTCCAGATTACATTTTAGTACAAGATTACTTTGTCATTCCGGACTAACTTGTCATTCCGGACTTGATCCGGAATCTATTGGACTGGATTCCTGCCTTCGCAGGAAAGACACAAAGCTGTATTCCTGCCTTCGCAGGAAAAACATAAAGCTGGATTCCTGCCTTCGCAGGAAAAACATAAAGCTGGATTCCTGCCTTCGCAGGAAAGACACAGAACTTGATTCCTGCTTTGCAGGAAGGACAATGGCAGAATTTGCAGTTGCAAAGAGGTTTTTATGCGTTGTTTGATCTATGCCAATAATCCTGAATTAAGCTGGCTAAGGGAGTGCTTTCCCGATGTGGATCCCTATCTGTTGAAGATAGTAAATAAACCACTGCTGGAATACGGTTTGGATTTAGTATCTTTAATGGGCGTTACAGATTTACGCATTGTTTCTGATAGCTCGCTAAAGGCAATGGAAAACTATTTCAAGGATGGAGCCAAGTGGGGCATGAAGATTAGCTATGCCCTTGCCAGGCAGGAAGATACCTTGAAGGATGTTTACCTTAAAAACTATTCTTTCTGCAAGGAAGACGATTTGCTGTTCTGGAATGGATTCTTTTTTGTAGATTACGATTCCCGCACAATAAAATCCAGCTTGGATTTCTCGCAGAGTTTTTGCTGTAACAGCCCTACCCCTCGTTTAACTTTCCTGCGCAAAGGCGAACGCTTTGGTTCACCCATGCCAGAAAGGGAAAAAGGCATTACCTGTTTAAGGATTAACGAGGTGGCTTCCGTTACGGACTATTACAAGCTTTCCATGGAAATCTTAACCGAGAAGAACAAGAATTATG
>JAQVMI010000303.1 GCA_028703735.1 Candidatus Cloacimonadota bacterium
AGTGCTGGAGCAGAATAGATTCCACTATCATCAGGGCTTAGCTTTAGGGGATTTTGACCATCGAAGCCCACACGGTAGATGGCGTTTGCAGCAGCAAAATATAGCATCTGATTTTGCCTGTCTATAGCAAGATAATTATTATCGGAGATAGGCAAACCATTAGGTGAGAGCTGGATAACACTACCGGTATCTAAGTTTTGCTTAACTAACTTGGTGCCAAGATGAAAAATCACCTCGTCCGAAACATAAAACGGCTTCCCCAGATCTGGAACCTGCAAACTGTTGTCTTGGTTAATCAGATTTGTCCCATCAGCATGCAAACTGCAAAATTGCTGAAAAGGCGGTGGGGTATCATCCCCGCAGCCAAATAACAACAGCAGCATCATAACTGCCGAAAGCAGAATTAGAAACGTTCTTCTCATCTTCTTAACCCCCTGTGTACCACTTAGGACAATATTAATATCTTTCCTTGTGATGTCAAGCTTTTTCCTTAGCTTGCATGCACCAAAATTAAAATTATGAAGGTTTCGCATTGGATAATAGAGATTGAATAAAGTGAAAGGCAGATTGATAAAGGGGTAGAGAGGATGTTGTATAAAGAATTCCACTATTTGGCTGAACATTATGAAGATTTCTCTTGACATAAACTAAAGATTATTTATCTTGACCTTAAGATTATTAAGGAGCCTTAAGATGAACTTATCATCCTGCCCCATTTGTAAACACGAACTGAAGATCAAGGAAGTATGCTGCGAGCGTTGCAAGGTTACCTACAAAGGTGATTTTGAGACAAGTTGGCTGGCAGCGTTCAGTGAGAATCAGCTTGAGTTCATCAAGCTCTTTTTGCTGGTGCAGGGCAACCTGAAGGAACTGCAGAATCAGCTTGGTATATCGTATCCCACCGTAAAGAGCCGTTTGGCGGACATTATCCGCTTGATCACGAAAAAAGAACCCACCGGAGATAAGGTTAGCGATGTGCTTGCCGATCTGGAAGAGGGGTTCATCAGCGTGGAAGAAGCATTAAACATGATTAGTACAAGGAGACAAAAATGAGCAAATTGAAACTTCAACAGATTCTGGATTACGAAGTAGTAACCAAGATCACCATCGAAAACAATCTGGCACCGTTAACCATCGAAGCATCTCCCCATGGGAAAGTGGAGCTTATCTGCGAGCTTGATCTGGTGGAGCCCTATGAAGAATTTGATTGGGAGGATTGCGTAAGCACTTCCTGCACAGAAGGCAAGCTGAAGATTGTATTGGACGAAGTGGAAGGTCTGGAAAGGCATTTCCTATCCTCCAACCGCAGTTTTGCGAAAATATTAGTTCCGGGTGAAGCAACTTTGGAGGTGGAGATGGAGAACCTTCCGGTTACTTTTTCAGCCATCCAAAATACCCTGGTGGTAAGCAGCGAAAATGCCCCCATCCGCATTCAGGACTGTAATGGAAGTAAGACAATTAAAAACGAAAACGGTCCCATCAGCATAAGGAACTGCGAAGGTGATTTATCTATCGAGCTGGAAAACGGTCCTCTATCTGCCGAGATGATTAGCGGTGCAAAGCTGGAAATAAGCACCGAAAACGGTCCGCTTAAGATACGTGATGCCTGTTTCCCCATTGTGAGCATCGAAAGCGAAAATGGCGTGATTGCTTTTGAGACGCTTTTTGTGGAAGATGCCAGAATGGAACTGAAAACCGAGAACGGGATGATCCACTTTGTGTTACCGGATGAGATGGATTACGAAATTCGGGCACAAACCGAGACCGGAAAGATAAAATCCCGCTTGTCACAAGCTATTGTGGAAGATGGTGATGAGTTTGTGGTACAAAAAGGCGATGGCAGCAGCAAAATTACCATCACCACCGAAAACGGCATGATCAAGATCGGCGAAGGCGATAGAGTTAATCTGGATTTCCTGAAAGCCAAGCTGGATCTGCTGAAAGAAAGCCTTGCCAAAGTGAATAACAGCGAAGATATGGAAAAGGTTAATAAGCTGTATGCCAATGTTAGCGAATACGTTAGCTCCCGCATTGCCAATGTGAAAGAATCTGTGGTGAAAGAAAGCATTCAGGAACAACTGGAAAAGCTGCAGAAGCTGATAGAGGATTTTGACTATCAAGGAGCCAAGGAAAAGACCATCGCAAGCGTGGAAGAACTTGGGGCAAAAATAAACGATGAATTGCGCAAGAACATGGATAAAATTAGCACCAAGATTAGTGAAAACGTACACTTTACATCCGGTAAGCGTGGCTTTAGGGTGGACGGTTTGGGAGATTACATAAATAAAGTGATGAATTCTCCATTGATCAAGCCCTACCTTGGCGGTGAGATGAAAGCCAAGGAAAAAGATGAAGTGGCAGATCGAAGCAGAATAAAGATACTGGAAATGCTGGAAGCCGGTAAGATTACTGCCGAAGAAGCAGAACGCCTGCTAAAAGCAATAGGCAAAGAATAGAAACAGACTTTAGTCCGTAAATAGCGAAGGTGGAGATGCAGATTAAAATCCTGTATGCTCCACTTTTTCTTTTTGGGGTGTTTCAACAAAATGGGTTCCAGCCTCCGCAGGATTGACAATGAATATTGTATGTCTCTGAAAAGTGTAACGCTAAATTACTCCGGCTTTAATCAGATCGTGCATATGCAGCATGCCTACAGGTATTTGTGTATCATTCAAAACCGGCAGCATGGTTATATTGTGTTTTTCCATGACATTAAGCGCATTAACAGCCAATTCTTCGGGTTGGAGATATTTGGGATTGGCTGTCATGCAATCCATGGCGGTGAAGGTAAGCAGGTTATCACCTTTGGTTTGCAATTGCCGCCTAAGATCGCCATCAGTAATCATGCCTGCCAAAGTGCCATCGCAATTCACAATAGCAGCGCAGCCAAGTTTTTTGGTGGTCATTTCCATTATCACTTGCGCCATGGGTGCATCACAATCTACAAGTGGTAAGTCTTCACCCTGGTGCATTAAATCCTTAACCCTTAGTAACAACCTTTTGCCAATTGTTCCACCGGGGTGAAAGCGGGCAAAATCTTGCAACTGAAAGTTCTTGTATCTCAATAGTCCAATAGCCAAGGCATCACCAACTGCCAAAGCAACTGTGGTGGAAGAGGTTGGCACTAAACCCAGAGGTTCATATTCCACGGGTACATGGCAATTTAGCACTGCATCTGCATTTTGGGCTAATTGGGAAGCTAAAGATCCCGTTAGCGCAATTAGGGGAACATGATTAAACCTTAGAAAGGGAATAATCGCAATAAGCTCCTGGGAATTACCGCTATTGGATACGGCTATAACCACATCGGTAGGCTCTATCATTCCCAAATCTCCATGAATACCTTCGGCAGCATGCAAAAAGATAGAGGTGGTACCTGTGGATGCCAAGGTGGCACTTATTTTTCGGGCAATAATCCCGGCTTTACCAATTCCCGTTAAGACCACCTTGCCCTTGCAATTGCAGAGCAGGCTGAAAGCCTTTTCCACAGCGGATTTATCAAGCTGCTCTGCCACCTTTAAGATGGCAGAGGCTTCCTTGGCAAGTTCTTCTAAAACGGTTTGGTATATATTCATAGCTGTTCTTTA
>JAQVMI010000304.1 GCA_028703735.1 Candidatus Cloacimonadota bacterium
AAATGGAATATAGATGCAGACCGCTGGGGACGCAGCAGCGACAAAAAGGTTTTTATCGGAGGCGATATGTTCAACCGAACTGCCGATGCCATTAGTGCCATAGCCGATGGACATCGCAGTGCCAGAGCTATAGATAAATTACTGGCAGGGAGTTAAGACTTCGGCAAGTGAGTGGCTTCGCCAGTGAGATTATGCAATGTGAGAGCTTCGCAGTGAGATTATCAAAGTGAGAGCTTTCGGTAAGTGAGTGGCTTCGCCAGTGAGATTTGCAGGATTCATTAAGCAGAGCAGGAGTCATTCAGCCCCACCACTCATTTCAAGCTTTCCCATATTTTCGGGGGCTGAAGGACTCATGCGTACGGTGATGCTATGAAGGTTCCCGCATCAGTCCTTGCCACCAAACTAAATGGAGACATTTTCAAAGCTAATAACCGTGGCAATGACTCCTGCTATGCTGCGACCACCTTGCAACCCCACGCATCAGTCCTTGCCACCAAATTAAATAGAGACATTTTCAAAGCTAATAACGGTGGCAATGACTCCTGCTATATGAGAGCAGGAGTCATTCAGTCCCATCACTCATTTCATACTTTCCTATATTATCAGGGACTGAAGGACTCATTGCGTACGGATGAAGCTATGAAGGATTCCGCATGCGTACGGTTGGTGCTCTATTGGTTCCCGCATCAGTCCTTGCCACCAAACTAAACAGAGACAATTTCAATGCTAACAAGGGTGGCAATGACTCCTGCTAAAATTGAGAATAATCCTTGCCAAGAATACGTGTGCTTTTAAAATGTAAACCACTTTTATAAAGACAATAGTTCATAATCAACGCCAGGCTGTTAATAATACATACATCGACCATAACCAATAAGCAACGAGGTAAGATACATGCGAATACCAAACGAATATTTCGTAGCCGGTGCATATTATCATTTGTACAATCATTCTGCCAAAGGTCAGTTGTTATTCAAAAACGCCTCAGATTATGAATATTGTCATAGGCTTATGGTGCAGCACCTGTCACCTGAGTGCTTTTGCATTCAAGCCTATTGTTTGATGCCAAATCACTATCACTATTTAATTCAGCAGCTTACGGACGTTTCCATCCCTTCCGCTTTCTTTCATATCTGGAATAAATACTCCAAACACTATAATACTTCTCACTCTGAAAGTGGCTCTGTTTTTAAGCATAAGTTGCAACACATTATGGTAAATAGCAATCCATATTTTTTGGCTTTGGTTGCCTACATACACATGAATCCTGTAAAAGCTGGTATTGTTTCAGAGCCTGGTGATTGGGCTTGGTCAGATTATGGGTGTTGGGTTGGAGAAAAGAACTGTGATCTCTTCAATCCTACTTTGCGGGATGCATGGTTTGGAACACCGGAAAACTATCGCAAAAGGATTAAGGAAATCAGCTATGAAAAGCTTGGGATAAAGTATCTTCTGGATGAGTAGTAGGTAAGAGAGCAGGAGTCATTCAGCAGAGCAGGAGTCATTAAGCCCCACCAATCATTTCATACTTTCCTATATTTTCAGGGGCTGAAGGACTCATTGCGTACGGTTGCTGCTATGTTGGTTCCCGCATCAGTCCTTGCCACCAAAAAAAACAGAGACAATTTCAAAGCAAACAACGGTGGCAATGACTCCTGCTATATGAGAGCAGGAGTCATTCAGCCCCACCACGCTTTCGTGATTTTCCCTGTTTTTTGGGGGCTGAAGGACTCATTGCGTACGGATGTAGCTATGAAGGATTCCGCATGCGTACGGTTGGTGCTCCATTGGTTCCCGCATCAGTCCTTGCCACCATACTAAACAGAGACATTATCTAAACTATCAACGGTGGCAATGACTCCTGCTAAGAATGCGACCACCATGCTACCCCACGCATCAGTCCTTGCCACCAAACTAAACAGAGACAATATCGAAGCTAACAACGGTGGCAATGACTCCTGCTAAGAACTGCTAAGAAAGTTCTGCTTGACGAAATTATTGGGTTATTATTTTATCGGTTCATACGCAAAAACAGTAGGTTTAGGTTAGTTAAAGAAACACCAGAATTGCGTTTATTTATACAAGTGCCAAGGCAGACAAGGATACCAGACTATCTATGGAAATAATAGCACTATGTGGCACTGGGATAGCACTATAAACAAGGAGACCGCATGAACAAGGTTTTTATTTTTATCGCCCTGATTATCTTTTGCAGCGTTATTTACGCTCAAACAGAGGATTGGGTGTGGGCAAAGCAAACCGGGGGTACAGGCAGTGACTATGGCAAAGCTATCGCCTCCGATGCAAGTGGTAACAACTATGTAACGGGATATTTTGCTGGTACTGCCACTTTCGGCAGCACTTCGCTTACAAGCAGCGGAGGTTATGACATCTTTATCACCAAGCTGGACACCAACGGAAACTACCTGTGGGCAAAGCAAGCCGGCGGAATAAGCAGTGACTGTGCCCAGGGCATTAGCACCGACAGCAGCGGGAATAGCTATGCGACGGGATATTTTTATGGCACTGCCACATTTGGCACTACCACGCTTACCAGCAGCGGAAATAGTGACATCTTTATCGCCAAGCTGGATACCAATGGCAACTATCTGTGGGCAAATAAAGCCGGCGGAATAAGCAGTGACTGTGCCCAGGGCATTAGCACCGACAGCAGCGGTAACAACTATGTAATGGGATATTTTGCCGGCACTGCCACTTTTGGCACTACTACGCTCACCAGCAGTGGAAGTAATGACATCTTTATCGCCAAGCTGGATACAAATGGAAACTATCTGTGGGCTAAGAAAGCTGGGGGCACTAGCGATGACATGGGCAATGGCATTTGCACCGATAGCAGCGGGAATAGCTATGTTACGGGATATTTTTATGGCACTACCACTTTTGGCAGCACTTCGCTCTCCAGCAGCGGTAGTGAAGACATCTTTATCGCCAAGCTGGATACCAATGGAAACTATCTCTGGGCTAAGAAAGCTGGTGGAACAAGCAGTGACTACGGCTATGGCATTAGCACTGACAGCAGCGGGAATAGCTATGTGACGGGATATTTTGCTGGCACTGCAACTTTTGGCAGTGCTTCGCTCACCAGTAGCGGAAGTGCTGACATCTTTATCGCCAAGCTGGATACAAATGGAAACTACCTGTGGGCAAAGAAAGCCGGTGGAACATACGATGACATAGGCTTTGGCATTAGCACCGACAGCAGCGGGAACAGCTATGTGACGGGAAGTTTCAATGTCACTGCCACTTTTGGCAGCACCACACTCATTAGCAGCGGAAGTGCTGACATCTTTATCGCCAAGCTGGACACTAATGGCAACTATCTATGGGTTACGAAAGCTGGCGGAACAAGCAGTGACTACGGCTATGGCATTAGCACCGACAGCAGTGGGAATAGCTATGTAACAGGAAATTTTAGAGGCACTGCAACTTTTGGAAGCACTTCGCTCAGCAGCAGCGGAAGTGCTGACATCTTTATCACTAAAATTGGAACCCCAGTTTACAATGTAATAGCACCAAATGGCGGAGAAATGTGGCAATCTACCACTACCATGACTGTTTTCTGG
>JAQVMI010000305.1 GCA_028703735.1 Candidatus Cloacimonadota bacterium
ATTTGAGAGATGCCTTAGCCTGGCAATATTAGCTTCCAGATCGGCAAAAGTAAGCTGAACAGCTTTGGCAAAACCCGCTATCAGGGCAATACTTAAGCCACCTGTTTGCAATCCATCTATCCGTTTTACCCCATGTATGATTTGGCTTAGCTTGGTTCCCTTGCGAACATAAAGTGCACCTATGCCTTGCGGACCGTGTATTTTATGAGCACTAATCGCCATTGTATCCACCCCAATTTCGTTCACATCCAGAGGCATTTTTCCAAAGGCTTGGCAGGCATCCACATGTAGCAAAATCTTATGATCCGCTGCCTGCAAAATTGCCTTTATTTCTGCCAGTGGCTGAATTGTGCCCACCACATGATTAACTGCGGTTGTCATAAATAGAATTGTATCCTTGCGGATGGCGTTTTTTAGCTCTGTCAGATTTATAAAGCCTTCGCTATCAGCATTTAGATAAGTGATTTCGTAGCCGTTTTTTTCCAGATAGGCAGCATTGGTTAGCAGGTCTGGATAATCTACCACAGAAACAATTATGTGCTTTCCGGCAGCAGCATTTGCAGTAGCCAAACCCTTTATTGCCATGTTATTAGCAATGGTTCCACCAGAGGTGAAATGCAGCTCTGCTGTATCTGCACCAATGGCATTGGCTACAGTTTCCTGAAAACCTGCCAAGGCATCATTAGTGGATTCGCCTGTGCTGATAAAAGTGCCGGGAAACCAAAACTGATTGGTAAAATAGGGCAGCATTGCTTCCAGCACTTCAGGGGCGATAGCTGTTGTTACGCAGTTATCCAAATATATTCTACCGGGATTCATTTTTTACTTTCCTTTCTTCCAGGTTTCGTGTATGGTAGCCAGGGTATAATTTGACAGCAGCTCTTTCACCGCAGTGCCAAGCTCCATAAAAAACACACTTAAGGTGCAACTTTCGCTGGGACAAAAGCGTTTGGAGGAAGAATTGCAAGAGGGATCCAAAGAATCATCCTCCACCGCAGCTAAAATCTGTAATAAAGAGATATTACCGGGCTCTTTTGCCAGGGTGTAACCTCCGCGAGAACCTGCACTGCTGCTTACTAAACCGGCAGCTTTCAAATTTCCCAGTAAACGCTCTATGTATTTTATGGGTAAATCCTGATTATTGCATATTTTGTTTGCGCTAACCGCTTCATTTGGGTTATCCATGATCTCCAATAAAGCTCTTATCGCATATTCTGTTCTGGTATTTACTGCCATTTGGGCTCCTAAATTATCTTCTTCTTGAATACATACTAATTTGATATGCTATTTTGTCAATGGATTTTTTGGGCGATTGGCTAATTTGGAGCTTGACAAATAAATAGGGATGCTGCTAAGGTGCTTGTTTGTGATAACAGCATTCTTCGGCTGTTCACACACGAGGCGTGTGTAATTTAGCCTCATTATCTGTTTGTAATAACAGCCGTCATCGGCTGTTCACACACGAGGCGTGTGTAATTACGAGTATGAAAGATATTTCTGGTAACACGATAAGCATTGGATAGTATTAATGATAGAATTGAACAACGTAAGCAGTGGCTATGGAGACCTCCCCATTCTGCGGGACATCTCCCTAACCCTTGCGTCCAATGGTTTTTATGCACTTTTGGGACCAAACGGAGCGGGAAAATCCACCTTGTTATACACCCTGATAGGTTATCTGAAACCAACTAAGGGCAGCATCCGCATCAATGGCAAGGATGCCGCTAACCTTAAACTGAAATACCTTTCCAGGCAGATAGCTTTTGTTCCGCAAGAGAGCCTGCAAGAATTTGATCACAGTGTAAGCGAGCTAATTTTGATGGGCAGATATCCTTATCTTGGTTTGCTACAGGCTCCATCTTCCGAGGATAGGCGTTCTGTGGAAGCGGTTTTGGATCTGCTAAATTTAACAGAACTAAAGCACAGATGGCTTTCGGAACTAAGCGGAGGCGAAAAACAAAGGGTATATATTGCGCGGGCTCTGGTGCAGGAAACGCCCTTTATCCTTTTGGACGAAAGCCTTTCGCAGCTTGATATAAACCATCAAATAGAGATTATGACCCTGCTGCAGAAAATTCACCGCACCCAAAATAAAACCGTGCTGATTGTATCGCATAACCTGAATCTGGCTGCCAATTATGCCGATAAACTTATATTCTTGAAGGAAGGCAAATTACTTGCTACCGGAGATGTGGATAAACTGATGCAAACCTCCACCTTGCAACAATTGTTTGGCATTGCCCTGCAAACTGTGCAAAATCCCAATTCCAATCGCCCCAATATTGTATATCCCTAAACGCTACAGCAAGCTATACGGCTACTAAATAATCTTTTGCATCTCCAATTGTGCAATGGAAAAGAGGATATTCGAATCCAATTCATTGGTGAGAACTGGATGCGGCTCTATCCGATAGTCCACTTGTCTGCGGGTTCGCATTAGCTGCATTTGATTTTCTACCAGGTCATCCGAAAAATCCGGGGACACCACAAGCAGATCTATATCACTATCCTGTGGGGCTTTACCTGTGGCATAAGAACCAAACAAATAGATGGCATCAATCCTAAGAGACAGCCTTAAAAGCTCTGCATAGCGTGAAATGATGTTAATCAATTCTGTTCGAGAAACGATATCAGCCATTGGTATAAATCCTTTCTTTCTTTTCCATGAAATCCATTTCTACACATAAGTGACTTTACGTCAAGAAAAAAACGCACAACTACCTAATATCCCTTTTCAGCCATCCCGGAAAGTGCTTAATTATCATTTTCCGGCTATCTTTCAATGCGAAAAGGTAGATATCTTTTTTTTGCCTGTCATTCCGGACTTGATTCGGAAGCCATACAAAACAACTGCCCCAGAGGAGCGACATATATAAAAAAAGTCCCACAATACGTTATTGTTTCACCACAAAAGTGGTTCATTTGAAACTGGATTCCGGATCAAGTCCGGAATGACAAGCGGATATTTCATTTTCGCACAGACACCTCCGCAGGAATGACAAAATAATCAATCACAAACAAACCCTGCAAGGGTGAAATTCTATAGCCTGGGGTGGAGCTTTAGCGGAACCCCATAAAAATGAACCATCCACAAACAAACCCTGCAAGGGTGAAATTCTATAGCCTGGGGTGGAGCTTTAGCGGAACCCCAGGAATAGTATCCCACCACAAAAAAGCCCCTTGTGGGCGACACAACCTCATCAACAAACACCACATAAAACCTATTTACATAATCCCAAAAGATGTGTAGTGTTGTTATTCTCTTAGTCGAATCAATGCCACCAATGAATTTCTACCCCCAGTAAGTCCGAAAAAAAACATTTCATAGACATGTTTGTTATTGATAACGTTTTCCAATACAAGCGTTTTCTCCTGGGTGTCTAAATTGAAACGATAGGTTTTGCTATCTGAATAATCGAAGTAAACAATCTGATTCACGGCAAGATCTGCACCAAAGCTCATGGTATACCTTATTCGATACCATACATTGGTGGTGTTATCTCGATAATAGCAATTGTCAGAATTGAAGGCTATCAAGTATTTACCATCAGAGGATAGTTGGG
>JAQVMI010000306.1 GCA_028703735.1 Candidatus Cloacimonadota bacterium
GCCTTCAAATTCTGTATCTTTATGAAGCCGCTGGAAGGGATTGAATATTTTCTCCACATACATCACATCAAAGCCAACTCCGCTATCCTGAACGAAGTATATCACCTCCACACCACGTTTCAAACTGCCAATACTTATCCGTTTATTGGCTTGTGGCATGGTAAATTTCACCGCATTGCCTATCAGATTGATCCACAACTGCCTTATTAACGTTCCATCTGCAAAAACATCCGGTAAATCTCCAATGTTAATCTCAAACTGTGCACTGATGTCAGGCTTAAGCACCAATTGGAGAGTTTCTGCCACCAGTTTTTCCATATTTACCGTGCTATACTTCAAGGAGTAAGGGTTAAGCTTTGCCAGCTCTAACAATTCCTTTATCAGCGTATCCATTTTTTGGGTATTAAGCCTTACTGTTTTAAGAAGCTCCGTAGCCTCGGGACTAAGATGATTTGCATGATCATCCATTAGAATAGACGAAAAGCCATCAATTAATCTAAGGGGAGACCGTAGATCGTGCGCCACGGTGTAAGAGAATTCCTCCAATTGCTGATTTGCATATTTAAGCTGTTCGGTGCGCTCTTCCACCCTCTTTTCCATATCCAATCCATGCTGCTTAATCTCTCTTATCAGCTTTAACTGATGTATGGCTATGGAGAATTGTTTGGCTACTTCCGTAATTTCTCTCAGATTTTGGTTTTGGAAGAAATTGGGGGCTTCATCCACCAGTGCCAAAAACCCCAGTAATTCACCTTGCACAAATAGGGAAATATAGAGGAACGATCTTGCTCCGGCTTCAATAAGTTTAGTTCGGATTGGAGTGGTAGAATTTGGTAACAATTGTGAAGCATCATTAATTAAAACTATCTTCTCTTCCAGCAGGGAATCTCTAAATTCTGGCGTAACATGGTAGGTTTTTCCCGTTTCAATGAGTGGGAATTTATCGGAACTTACATACGCTGCACTAATTGTACTGGCTAATCCCTCAATTTCGTTCAAGGTTATAATGGAGCATCGTACCAGCTTATTTAGTAGGGTTAGCACTTTTTCTCCAACGGTTGCAAGGGACATACTTTCCAGAATGATGCTATCTATCTCGTGCAATATTTCCAAACGCCGCATATAGTTTTGAACTTCTTCTTCTGCCTGAACCCTATCGGTAATATCCAGAGATAGTCCACCTATTAAAACCTCGGATTCACTAAGGTCTATGGTAAACTTGGTGGTTTCATAATGTCTGGTAATTCCCTTTTCATCATTCAGTGCATCTCTCATGCGTTTGGATTTAACTGCCAGAACCAGGAGATCATCTTCCAAAATTTCTTCAGCTACATCCTTACCGAAGATATCATGGGGAGTTTTCCCTATCCAGGAATCTGCTCCAAAAGCACGAACCATGTGTTTATTTACGTATAGCAAGCGGCTGTTAATGTCTTTTATAAAGGCATTGCCGGGGATTTGATTCATAAACTGCTCGAACCGAGTCTGGCTTTCCCTAAGGGCAATTTCGGCAGTTTTCCTATTGGTGATATCTAATAAAATTCCACCTAAAAGGTCATCCTCATTTTCACGTTTTATAGCAAATTTAGTAGCTTCATACACATGAAATGTACCATCTTTATGGGGAACGGTTTCCTCTGTTTGCCTAAATCCTTCTTGTAACGCAAGCTTATCTTCTTCTATTAGTGCCTCTCCAATTTCCCGGGGGAACACATCCAAAGGACTGGAGCCCACACCTCCAAATTCACCAAAAACATCAATTATATGCTGATTCACATAAAGTGCTTTGCTGTTTTTATCCGAGATAAATACCCCTCCCGGAATATATTTCATAAATTGCTCAAACATGGAGTGAAATTCTTGCAGAGCCAGTTCAGTCTTTTTCATATCCGTGATATCCATGGCTATATGAATCACCTTCTCTATGCTGCCATCCTGGGAAAAAATTGGTTTACAGGTAACCATAAACCATCCACCCAAGGCTTGAACCTCCATCTCTCCTGTTTGCGAAGTGGTAGATTCACAGCTTTTACTAAAGGGGCAACCCGGGGGTGGTTCTTTGCAGTTTTCACCATGCATCAATTCCCAACACTTTCTTCCCAGCATCTGCTCTTTGCTTAAGCCCAGTGCCTTTTCTGTGGCAATATTTGCTGTGAGAACTGTCTGATCTTTATCCAGAATATAGGTTGCATGAGGAATGGATTGGAAAATATTCTCCCAATCCTTCTTGATTTCTATTAATTCTGCATTAGCAGCTTCCAGATTTTTTTCTGTTTGCCTGCGTTCGGTGATATCTACAAAAATGCACTGTGTTTGTTTTATCCTGCCTTCTTCATCCGAAACAACTCTGCTGGTATGAGTTGCCAGAATTGTGGATCCGTCTTTTTTTAAGTATTGATATCCCACATCTTCCACGTTTCTGGATGCTTTCAGGATTGGGAATATTTTATCAAACAGCTCATGGCTATCAGAATGTAAGAACTCCTTAAAGTTGTGCCCTATAACCTCTTCCCTTTGGTAGCCAAGAGTTTGCAGCCAAGTTTGGTTCACCGCTATGATGTTTCCAGCTAAATCCAGGGATTGGTATGGCATAGGGGCTTCTTCATATAGTGCCCTAAATTGCTTTTCGCGCAGTTCCAGATCAAATTTTTCTTGTCTGCGTTTGATGCGGCGGGCGATAACCTGACCCAGAAAAACAGTAACAATTGGATAGATGATTATAACGGGAAAGAAAATGCTACGGAATATATCGAGCCTAATGGATTCTGGTAATAGTAAAGTTAAGAGCAGCATGGCAATATGCGTTACTATGCCCAAAGAGTATAATTCTGCAATCCCGTAGGGGTTTTTCCACCTGTGATGTATTTTTTTCCATATATACCCGCAAGCAACGGATGCAGTTATCACGGAACAACCCATCAAAGTTCCGCCACCACCCTGCCATATACGTAAAGCAATGGCAAAAATAACGGCAATAGCCGTGGGGATTGCACCAAAAAACATGGCTGTAACGCTTAGTAGAATAGACCGGGTATCGAATACTACGCCTGGTTCTGACACCCAGGGATTAATCATAATTGCTATCACTACAGCAGCTAAGCTAAGTCCTGTAAGGATTTTTGCAATCCAGGTGTTTCGATAGCGTTTCAAAGTTACAGAATCGAAAATTATCCCTAAAGCCAAGAGCAGGGCTGCATTGTAGATTAGCCCCACAAAAATACTCTTATCTGCATGGGCAGAAACGGGGATATAAACGTTCTGGAGTACTGGGGAAACTAACCCACTAAACATACTTTGCATCATATAAAACTCGGCAAGCTTCTCTTCACTTTTGCTCCTAAAGGCTAATGTGTAAAACTTGGCTTATTTTTGGGCACATTATTTCACAAATAACTACCTTGTTTGAAGATTTATTACTGTCTTAGTTTGTCAAGTTCTTTGTTAACTATACCTGCTCAGCATTTATTATTGGCTCACTTTTAGGTTTCCCTTCATTACGAATTGGTTCTTTTGTCTTTCCTGCGAAAGCTGGAATCAATTTTTAATAGATAATGCCGGTG
>JAQVMI010000307.1 GCA_028703735.1 Candidatus Cloacimonadota bacterium
TCCAGCGATATGAAATCTGCTTTCCACTTTTCTGTAAAGCCATACATGATCTTGCCATATAATGGGTCAAGCTCTACCATTGCATCCTGTTTCTTGCTCATCTGAGTTGCTAAGTCTATTGGAAGATATGTAGGCACACCACGCATGATCTGATTTGCCAGAACCGAATAGCAAGACCTATTCTTTGAATACTTTGTTTCGACAATGCTATCGCTTGAAATGGTGAAAAATGAGTTACTGTGTATATAGCCCTTAAGTTTCAGATATGCATCTTGCTCAATGATAGGATCGAAGGCGTAGGCTGCCTGAAAGTGTCCAATATAAGTTCTGTAAACTTGAGATTCCATTACTGGTATCGGGATTGGGGGAAAGTCAATAATTTTAGTCTGTACATTTTCTGGGAGTTTTATCTCAAATACCACTTCGTTTCGAGTCCAATACCTATTCTTAAAACTCCAGTTGCATAGTTTGGAGTACTCAGGGCAATTACGGCACGTTTCATTCTCTCTCTTACAGATTCTTCTCGTGTGTTCTTCATATGTATCTGGAAATTCGATTTTAAAAAGTTTTACAAACTCACACAACCTAGCGTTTCTTGTTGGGTCTCGGGGAACAACTGTGCTAATGCAGAAGACCAAGTTAGCGTTAAATTGTGAACTTGTTAGATTTGAAAAAACCTTATGATAATCAATCTCCATCATATCCAGAATATTCGATAGAAAGTGGAATGTTTTACCTGTTTTTCCGTGGGGAATTATCGATGGTACGAGCAGGTTAAGGTCTGATTTGATTATCATCGGGGAAGCATCTACCCCAAAACGTTCACAAAAATACTTTGCTCTTTTGACCGCTAACTCTGAAGCATCAATTAGCGTAAGGCTTTTAACCTTTATAGTTAACCCCTTTGCTTTCACAAATTCCAAGAAACACAAAGTTGCCAGTCCCTGACCACATCCCCAATCAATAAGATCAACTTCACCGCTAAAGTAAAGCTCCTTTTTGGCAAGCATAATAGATAAAGACTCCATCTGTTTGGCTTTGTGAGGTCTCCAATACTTGCTTATGTAATTATTCAAACTTTCATATGAATCAGCCACCCATGTCCCGTGATTTGTATCCTTACTTCGGTTTTGCTGAAAAGCACATTCAATTATCCTGGTTACAGATACGCTGCTTTGCTTATCCAACTCCGTTATTAATGCGTCTTCAACCATCTACAATCTCTACAGCAACATTTCCGAGGCTGTTCCAGTTTTTTTGTAATTCTCCATTGCTTTTTGGGGATTGGAATTTGCGTAGCAATATACGCAACCGTGAGGACAAGTGTCATATTGTCCAATATCTTTACTTTGAATGCATCCGCAAGCTTTGCGTTGTCCTTTATCTTTAATCTTACTGTAAGAGTACTGAGGCAACACAGATTCCACAGTAATCTGGTCTGTATCAATCCCGATATATTTCATTAGTTCTGCATCCTCAGAAAAGAGCTTAACAATCAGACGGTCGTCTATACAACGGTTGTGTTCAATGCCATATTTACTCATGTTAAGAATTTCTGCGCAAGTTCCTAACTCTAAATCCCATTTTTTGTTAAGATCTGAAATACCTTTAGCCAGTTCGTTTATGGCTGTTGGGGCAATCTCTCGTATTTCTTCACTAAGTAAGGCAAGGTTACTTTTTACTTTCTTATAACAATCGACATCGATGAAACTGAATACCATTCTTTCAGTGTAGCCATGAATTTGATCACCAATTCTCTTGATCCGTTCCAGTATCTTTTCAGGATATAGCATCTCTGTGATAATAATTGGGTCAAAACGCCAAATCACTTTCTCCTTGCCTATTTTTTCGGAAAGCTTTGTAAAGGTTTCTATCCGCTTATCCAAAGATGGTAGATGTGGCTCCCATTTCTCTGCTTCATAATCATTTAGAGTATATTGGAAATAGTAATTATACCCCATGTCATCAAAGTACTGAAGTTTATGCATCAGCTGTTCAGGATTCTTTGTCCAGAATACAAACAGCCTTGCTTTTTCAAATGATACATACGAATACTCTCCGCTGAATGGGTTTTTCCATTTCACGTATCCAAGTTTGATGCGGTTAACCAGCCATTCGCTGTAGAAGGCTGGAATATCAGTAGCCCTGGAGGCAGAGATTATTACTGGGCAATGTGCCTTTCTCTGTTCTCCCATATCGTCCTTGATAATTGTGGTTAGGTTTAACATATTCCTTCTTATGAGATTAGAAAATCAACTGCAGGGATTTACATCTTGCCTTCTTTCATTTCATACACATGAGGGTTCAAGTTAAATTGTTTAGTAAATCTGTCAATTTAATTCTTTTTACGCATGTCATTCTGGGTTTTCTACTAACTATGCTGACAATATGTTTTGCTTTCTGGCTGTTATCAAACTGGTAATGCGAATGAATTGCATGTGTCATTAGTATTTCACTTGTATTGCAATATTAATGGTAGTAGCTATCGGTAATTCCCAATAGAAAAAACCGAAGTTTTACCCATAAATTCCCAAGCAATCGTTGCATCAGATATCTGCAACACAAAAAGCGTTATCTGCAAATATTGCAGTAATCTCCCATTCACGATATCGGTGATTTTGTACAAACAAGTTATTTCGGGGAGCTTTTTTTCTTGACAGGAAATCAATAAATGAGAGTTAAGAGACATAGAAAAAACTGTAAGTAAGTCTGATAAAAACCCAATGAATTTATTTAAGTATCACTCCATAACAGAGAGGAATTTATGCCACAGAATTTATTCGAATTGAAGCTGCCTAATGTTCTGCCGCCTGCCCCAGAATTCGATCCTGGTATTCGCAGAGCTCCCAACAGGGGGTTGGAGCTGAATCGACAAGAGATTATCCAAGCCCTGAAAAATGCACTCCGTTACATCCCCCGGGAATTGCATGCAGAATTAGCCCCGGAATTCTTGCAGGAACTGAAAACCAAGGGAAGAATATATGGATATCGTTTCCGTCCGCAGGGAAGTTTGAAAGGTAAGCCTATTGAGGAATACAAAGGAATAACCTCTGCCAAAGCTTTACAAGTGATGATCGATAATAATCTGGATTTCGATATTGCCTTGTATCCTTATGAACTGGTTACCTATGGAGAAACAGGACAGGTTTGTCAGAATTGGATGCAATACCGGCTGATAATGCAATATCTGGAAGTGATGAATGAAACACAAACCTTGGTTGTAGCCTCTGGACATCCTTTGGGTTTGTTCCCTTCGCGCATCGATGCACCAAGGGTAATATCCACCAATGGCTTGGTTATAGGTAAATGGGATAACCCCACGGATTTTAAGCGATTAACAGCATTAGGTGTGGCAAATTATGGTCAAATGACTGCCGGAGGGTGGATGTATATTGGTCCCCAAGGCATAGTTCATGGAACCTATATTACTTTGTTAAACGCTGGCAGGAAGTATCTTGGCATACCAGATAGCAGCGATCTTGCCGGTGTGGTTTATGTATGTTCGGGACTGGGAGGAATGAGCGGACCCCAAA
>JAQVMI010000308.1 GCA_028703735.1 Candidatus Cloacimonadota bacterium
GGTAACCATACTCTTTTTAACAGTTTGCTGCAATTGATGCAGGAATCCACCCGCCTGCCTTTTGGCATGATGCGTTAGCTGATTGAATAAACTATTCAGGTCTGCATACCCCAGATCAAAGCCCAAGTGCTTGGAAGCCGAAGCCATCAGGTTGTGAGCTTCATCCACCACCAGATATTGATATTCTCCCAAAGAGGTGTTACCCATTTGTGCATCTGCCAATAATAACGAATGATTTACAACCACTATCGAAGCAGTCTCCACAAATTTCCTAAGGTTCATCACATGGCAACGGGAAAAGTTAGGACACTTCCTACTACCGCATAGATATCTATCCGAACATATCTTACGCCATACAATGCTAAATCTTTTACGATCGAAGGACGAATTTTCGGACACATCGCCTGTGTTGCTTAGTTGCTTCCAGATAAACAAATACAGCAGTGCATGAGCTTCGTAAGGACTAATTCCCTTTGTCTGCTCCATAATCATCTCTTCCCAACGCCTTTCGCAAATGTAATTCTCGCGTCCTTTTACCAAAGCCGCTTTGAAGGGTAAGGGAAGCATTTGTCTAAGTTGTGGCAAATCCTTGTAGAACAGTTGTTCCTGTAAGTTTTTGGTGTTTGTGGATACCACTACTTTGGCTTTGGTCTTGCGCGAAAATTCCATTGCGGGAACAAGGTAGGCAAAGCTCTTCCCCACTCCCGTTCCAGCTTCAATTACCAGATGCTCTTCTTTGGTAAATGCTTCTGCAACTGCTGTTGCCATTGCCATCTGACCAGAGCGGAATTCGAACTTGGGAAACCGCTCGGAGAAAATACCGGTTTCCGAAAAAGCTTCCGGAATATTGGCAAGATTACCGCTTACCTCGTTATCTATCATATTGTATAGCTTGCTTTTAAGCGGAACTACAGGTTTGCCCGAAATTGCAGTGGAGCGTTGAAACTGAACCACTTGCTTCATATACTCATGAATTGCCCCATCCATCTGAGCCTGAATGCAAAGATCCATTATCCGGGCATTGGTCATAAAGCTATAGTGCTCCAGAATAAACTTTGTTAATCCAATTAACAAGTGCCCTGTGGCTATGGCATCTGCATCTGCACGATGAGCGTTTTCCAGCTTAATCCCAAAATGCTGAACCATGGAAGATAGCTTATGATCTGCGGTGGCAGGTAAATATATCCTGGCTATTTCGGCAGTATCCCAGCTTTTGTTTATTAATGGGAAGCCACCGCTACGCACCAGATTATTATTTATAAAGCCTAAATCGAAGGATACGTTATGCCCCACCAAAGTTCCATCCCCAATAAACTGGCAAAATTCTTTCAGCACATCTTTTACTGGAGGAGCAGTTTTCAGGTCTTGAGGCGATATATGGGTTAAATACTCTATAAACTTAGGAACCTTGCCCCTTGGCTTCACGAAGCTATCAAAGCGTCCCACAATCTCATCACCGCGGAATTTTATCGCAGCTATTTCTATAATCTCATCCCGCTCCTGGTTCAAGCCGGTGGTTTCTATATCTATGGCAACAAATTCCATTGTGTCCCATATATCTTTAGTTGGGTTATCCTTTTTTGCTTCGGGATCCATCAGCCCTCCGGGCTTTATTATTCTTCTTCTTTATACAGGTTGAAGCGTTGCAGTTTCTTTATCAAACCCTGTCGTGATAGCCCCAATTCTCTGGCAGCCTGAGTTTGATTCCATTGGAATTTCTCCATGCTACGGGTTATCATCTTGCGTTCCAGCTCTTCGATTGCATCTTTCAGGGTCTTTCGGTTGGATAGCATATTTATAGTTTGGCTATGCTCAAAATAGCGAAATACTTCTTCGCTGAAATCGCTCGGTTTTATAAAATTTCCCGCTTCCGCCAGGGTTACGGCTCGCTCAATTTCGTTTTCCAACTGGCGAACGTTGCCGGGCCAATCGTATTCTTCCAGGGTTTTCATAGCTTCATTAGATATTCCGGGCACGTTTTTGTCCATCCGTTTATTGTATTTATCCAAAAAATGAATGGCAAGCAAGGGAACATCACCAGGGCGGTTTTGCAAAGGTGGAACATCTATGCGAATCACATTTAAACGATAGTATAAATCCAGCCTGAATTCCCCTTTTTTCACCTTGTCTATCAGGGAAACATTTGTAGCACAAACCACGCGTACGTTTACCTTATCGGTTTTGGTAGCCCCCACACGTTTTATCTCACCTTCCTGCAAGAACCGCAGCAATTTAGATTGGGTAGATTGGCTGATATCTGCAATCTCATCCAAAAAGAAGGTTCCTCCATCGGCAATTTCGAAAAGCCCTTTTTTATCATAAGCAGCACCGGTAAAGCTTCCTTTTACGTGTCCAAACAGCTCGCTTTCCAGCAAGGTTTCGGGCAAAGCACCGCAGTATTGAGCTACAAAAGCTTTGTTACGGCGATTGCTGCTATAATGCAAAGCTCTGGCAATTAGCTCTTTACCTGTTCCGCTGGGACCTTCCAAAAGAACTGTGGTAGGGGTATCTTTCACCTTCTCTATTATCTCGAATATCTTCATCATTTCCGGGCTTTTGCCTATTATATTGGCATACAGATTTCCGGTATTCAGCTGCTCCCGGATTATGGCGTGGGTCTTTTCCAGATTTGCGCTGCGGATGTTCTCGATAATCACAATAATTTGATTCGATAGTGCAGATAGCAGGTTTATTATCCTGGTGGAGAAATAGTGCGAACCGCTTTCGCAGAACAGCAGCACCACCCCCAAAGTATTCTTCCTGATGGATAATGGTAAAACTAAGATATTGGTAAAATTAGGCGCAAAATGTGGCTGTTTGTAATTCTCCTGCTTATTGTTCTGGTACACCTGAGTGCATAGGTTTTGGAATTGCTCGTAGTGCTTATCATCATGCGAGAAGTTTTTATACACTTTATATTCCCAGGCATCAGGCAGATTGGGATTTGCATGCAGCAGCAGAATTCCTCCATCAGCTTCGGAGATTTCCACCAGCGAGGTAAGCGATTGTTCAATAAGCACATCCAGATCAGTAATCGTATTTAGCTTCTGAGTATTCTCATAAAACTGATTTAGCAGGTTCTCTTCGAATTTCACTTCTTCCATCTGCGAAGAAAACTCCCTGGATATGCGTTGCAACAGGATGTCATTTTGTTCCAGCAGCTTTATGGAGCTGTATTGCTGGATGATCTTTTTATTAGTTTTTAGTATCTGCAAGGCTTGTTCCCAATCCTGCAAATCCAACAGCACTTCTGCCAATTCATAATTGGCTAAAGAAAGCTCATAATTTCTGCCGGCACCTACAAATAGCTTAATCGCCTCGTTCAAATGTTCGCGGGCAGCTTCGGGATTTTTACGCTCCAATAAAGCACGCAGATAATATGCTCTGCCTACCTCGAAAGGTAAGTTTTGCTCTGTGGCTATTTTAACTGCTTCGCTGATGTAATAATCTGCGCTTTCATAATTGCGGGTCATAATAAAGTAAAAGGCTTGTTTCTGGCAACCCTCTATAATCTTATCTCTGGCAGCGATAT
>JAQVMI010000309.1 GCA_028703735.1 Candidatus Cloacimonadota bacterium
GGCAAAGAGATACTCCGTTGGTTTATCTAAAAAGCTTAAGAATACATTATATTCAGCTGGTTCAGCAATTTGATCATTCATATCGCCCACCACAATAACTTTCTTGTCTGGTAAGCTGGTGCTGATGTAATAATCCAGTTTTTGGCAGGCTGTGCGCCGACGGTATTCATCGTCCCAGTCATCACTTTCATCTATATAGTTATCGCCATAGGCTTTCAGATGGTTGTTTATGACGTAGTAATTCTCATTATTCCAATTAAAATCCAGCACATAGGGGGGTCTGGGAAAGGGATTGGATTCACCATTGTAAATGGTATATTGATTATTGACTGTGATTGTTCTTGTGTCATACACATAAGCCAAACGGTATTCCGCAGTGGCATCATAAACTAAGGCAGCGTAATTTGGAATTTGGGCAACCATGCTCATAAAGGCAGTGTAGTCCATTATTTCCTGAAAAGCTATAACATCGGCATTCAGGGCCGGAATCATCTGTTTTAGCTCCGATATATTTGTAGCCTCGGGAAACAATTTCAAATTCCAGGTTATGATATCCAAAGTATTATCGGTTCCAAAACTGATATCGGTGTGATCGATATCTGGTGGGGTTAACTCAGTATTTTTCCCACAAGCTGCAATAAGTAGCACCAGGCAAATCAGTGCTATCCAGTAATTTCTAAATCGCATTCATAAATCCTTATATTTTCACGTTAATAGAGATTGAGCTGTAATGCAAGTAAACAGCCAAATCCAAAAGTATAATAGAAAGTAAAGATAATTTGGGGATTTGGAAAGGAAGTTGCATATATCCTAAATAAGAACTTATCAATGGAGGATAAATGAAACAGTATATAGTCGCAATCCTGCTCCTTGCTTATGGCCTATTAGGGGCAGCTGGCTTGCAAAACTACAGCGTGAACGGTAATGTATTAAATGCCAGAATGGAGGCTTTACGCCTAAGCCCCATGGCAGAGATGACTGCAGATTTAGATGAGGGAGATGTATCTGCTCCCACTCCGGCGATAACTACAACCCTTGCTTTTCCCTTTGTCAACGCAGCTTTGCAGGTAAATAGCATGACCTGGAATGTGTTTGACCATAGCGGAAATTTCCTGTTTGCAGAACAAAAGCGGGAAGAGGGTGTTATACATATATTGCATGGATTTACATTCAGAGAGATGCGTGGGTTTACCATTAAAATTGAAACCCAGGTTTCCACCGAAACTCAAGTGCGCACTCTGGTAAATATCGATTTTGATTTAATCGGCAGCCAGCCTATTGCCATGCCTACAACCATGTCTGCTGCCTTTGAAGAAGCATATAAGACCTTAGCAGATAACTATGATCAGTCGTATCTGCGAAACCTAAGCTTCAAACGTCCCAGTATGTTGATTATAAGCCACACTCAGTTAGCACCTTACCAGCAGGAATACATCAATTGGAAAAAGGCTCAGGGTTACGATGTTTATGTGGCAAACCGTTCAGAAATTGGTAGCAGTATCCAACAGATAAAAGACTATATTCTATCTCATTATCAACAGTATGGAACGGACTTTCTGTTCTTATGGGGTGATGTAACTGGGACTTTTGCCATTCCTACAAATTTCTATCCCTCACCGGAATATGCCGAAAACGATGCTGATGATAACTATTTCGCCACTCTGGATGGAGACGACTACTTTCCTGAAATGGTTGTAGGGCGTTTTTCCTTCAGCGACGCAAGCGAATTTATTACCATGGTGAATAAGACCATCTCTTACGAAAAAACCCCTTATTTAACTGATTCTAACTGGATGAAAAAGGCTCTGGTAGTAGCGGGGAACTATGCTGAAGGTGGTTTACGGCCAACAACTCCTGTGTATATGTCACGCTGGTTACGTAACAAGATGTTAAACTATGGCTATACGCAGGTTGATAGCGTATTTTACCCACCCACTTATCCAGGAACTGCCCCTATTTTGCAGGCCATAAATCAGGGTGTGCAATTCATCAGTTACCGCGGTTGGGGAGATGCCAATGGCTGGCATTATCCTTCTTTCCATATTCCAGATCTAAATTCTACTTTTAATGGCCCCAAAATGCCGATAGTCTTTTCCATTGTCTGCAACACAGGCGATTTTGCCAATCCTGTAAATCCCAGCTTTGGAGAAAGGTGGATGCGAATGGGCACTATGTCTGCTCCGGGAGGATGTATTGCCTTTGTAGGGCCTTCAGACTTACATACCAAAACCAGGCTAAACAATTCCATCTCCAGTGGAGCGTTCCGCAGCATCTTGGATAAAGGTGTGCGTGGATTTGGCAGCAGCGTGTTGGTTGGCAAAATGGAGCTATATAAGAATTTCCCCAATGATCTGGCTCCAGGCCAATATGTAGCATTCTACTATCACGTTTACAACATTCTTAGCGATCCCAGCTTGAATATGTGGGTGCTTACTCCCCAGACCATTTCCAGCAACGTAATTGAGGGTGGGCTTAACATATCGCAAAGCGACAGCCATATCCGTATAAATTCTTCTGCTTTGGAAGGGGCAATGGTAACCGGAACCAAAAACGGGACAGATTATTCATACGCCACAGTCAAAAACGGTTACACTATATTGCCTGTTGATCCCAATCAGACAGGCAATCTGACCGTTACAATAACCAAGCCTAATTTTGTCCCATTAGTTGCAGAACTTATTGCTGATAGTCCTGCAACCATCGGGATTACATCAAATAGCCTGCTCAATAGCATGATCAATCCTAACACTAACTATAATCTTGAGCTACAATTAAAGAACTTTTCTGCCAATGCCTATTCCAATGTAGCAGTTACCCTTGGCTCCAATCATACTGCAGTAAATATTGCTGTGCCGACTTTTACTATTGGCAGCCTTGCAGCAGGGGCAACCACTACTCTAACCTTTGCTTTTACCACTTCCGGAGCTTTAACTCCCTTTGACATTATGGACTTTTCCATTAGCATCACCAATCCTGTAGAAAACCATGCGTTCCAACTGAAAGCCGGGGGAGCTAAAATTATTGTTTACGATCACAATGGAACTTTTCACAGTGGCCAAACGAGCCCGATTACCTTTACCGTATGCAATACAGGAAATGTCTCCATGGAAAACATCAATATCACCATAAATTCCCTTACTACAGCAGCGGTAGCTCAAAGTGCTCCCATTAATATCGGAACCTTATTACCAGGCGAGGAAACGCAGTTTACAGCCTCTATCACTTTACTGGCAGATGTTACTCCAGGCCACAATTTACCCTTTAAGTTCACTGCTTCCAATGCTTCGGACTATTCATATTTCTGTTTCTATTCTGGAACGGCAGGAACCCCAGGAACAAATGATCCAACAGGACCCTGTGAATATGGATATTATGCTTATGACTCTACAGATACCGGATATAACGAAGCTCCTGTTTACAATTGGGTAGAGCTGGATCCGGAGGGCGGAACACCTCTGGGTAATGTGTTTTTAAACAAAGATGATGGCACCAAAACTGTTGACCTAC
>JAQVMI010000310.1 GCA_028703735.1 Candidatus Cloacimonadota bacterium
GGTCGTCCGATACAAAGGTACCCTTGCCCTACAGCCAATACATACCTCAACTAATGCTACTACTTTGTGCAGCTTTAAGTCCCCTGGCACTTTTGCTGCTGAACTAAGTATCACTCAGTTTTGTACAGGTGGCTTTTAATTAGCAGAAAAAGGTACTCTATTTCTGCATCTGCCAAACCAGCCCCAAGGGCGTAAATGCCACTTTTACTCTTAATTATCACTCCCTTGCCTTTCGTGAAACGCTGAAGCCGATACAGCCAATTCGGAACCTGCGGATAGGGAGCATTAGTTAGCTTGCGTCCCTTGCTATAAGGTGTGGTATCTATGGTTGAGAGGCGGATCACCGATTCGGAAGTGCTGAAATCCAAACCTATCACATTATCCCTGGCAATGAAAATGCCTTTCTTTGGTACTTCCCCTTTTTGCTTCAGAGTTAGCCCATCTACATCTGCAGTAAGGGTTGTAGTATAGCTATGTGATAGTTTGTATCTTTTAAGGGCGGAGCTAACCGGCAGAACCACAAAAAACAACACCGCAAAACAGATAAACACAAATTGCACTCCCAAAGGTGTATGCGAAGAGGTAAAGAATGGCAAAAACCGAGAACCAACAAAATAAGCTATGGCTAAGGGAATCACAATCTCTAATAAACTATAAGGAGAAAAGCGTGGGCCGGGAATCCTTATTTGAACTGCTCCCCTGGAAAACTGCACCTCACTGCGCCAATTGGAATCGCGAACTATTGTGCTAATCTCTGGTTCGGGATGTTGCTGCATCGTAATATCCGGTTCTTCCTTAGGATTTGTAATTATGTGGTGATCGCTGCTTCTATCTACCAAAGGCAATTCCAGATAGTGTGATACAAGCATGGCTTGCTCGTGTGCAAGAGCAAAATTGGGATTACCACACAGGGAAAGCTCGCCTCCGGTTCTGGATTTTAAGGCAACTGCGAAGCTATCTGCCGTATCAGAATCCCCTGCGATAAAATTTAGTAACACAGATACATAATCACTAAGATTATAGCTTGTCCCTTTCATAGGCTTTAGTAAACCCCAAGCCATCCAGATCTTGCCTGCTTGCTTATCCAAGGTAACCCAGCTACGTCCAAAAATCAATCCACCACCCACAGCAGTAAAAACCAAGCCCATTCCGGCAGTAACAAACCAAGCCCACCAGGGTAGCTCGTTAGCATTGCTTACGGGAATAATTCTTACACCAATAAGTAACACAAACAGCCCTGCAACAAAAAAAGGCAGACCAAAACAGCCCATACAGCCTCCACCCTTGGACATCTCAATTTTTCCGTGGCGGTTTAGGGCAAATTTACCGTTAAAATCTCTCATCACCAATCCCCATATCTATGCATTATGTATCATGTCAGTATTATGCAGGTAGCATTACAGGCTTACAGAAATACTAATCACCCTTATAGCCAGGTCAACTGCAATATTATAAACTTTTCTTTATGCTTTGGCTCGATTGTAGCTATACTATATAATACTGTTTCCAGATTGTGCTTTCACCTAATCGTGATTACAGCCGCCTTCGACCCTCTGCACACGAGGCGTGTGCAAGTACGATATGGAAATATTTACGTACCCATAGGGGTGCCAATATAAATTAATGAGTTTACACAAGGATATATATATGAACCCAAAGAGGATTATCACTCTGTTACTGCTGTGCCTTAGCCTGGCTTTAAGCGCACAGGTAAATGGAGAACTGAACACAATAGGCGATAAGCATGTTTTGCATGTGTGGGGAAATCACTACGAACGCGGACAAGCTCAAGGTTATTACATGGCACCGCAGATCATGGAAGTATTCAACGATTTCTATTGGACTATGTTCTGTTTTTCGGATGCAAGCTTTTACACCATGCTGTGGAATTATTATCAGGAACACTTTATCACGGACGACAGAATGCTATCGGAAGCGCAGGGGATGATATACGGAATGCAAATGTCGGGTACAAATCTATACCACAATGGCATTGGCAGAAATCTGGAAGCAGAGGATATTCTGTTACTTAATGCTGTGTGGGACATGGTTTCTGTCCGCTCTACCAAAACAGGTAAAAACGATCTTGTGCTTGGTTGTGCCTCACTTTCAAGCTGGGGTGCGGCAACTTCTGCGGATAGCTTGCTTGCAGAGGATGGGGTTATAACCCGTTTTTTGGATGTAAGCCAAAACAGTGCTTTGATAAATAACCCGCTTATGGTGGTGCATCATCCCTCCGAAACCGATGAACAAAAGTGGGTGAATGTAACACTGCCAGGTTTTTTTGGTTCGCTTACCGCTATATCCGGCAGCATGAATTATGCCAGTTTGAATACTGCAAGTGATAGCTGGGCACCCAATCCTTACAATCTTAGCCCTATCTTATTTGATCTGCGCCGTGGGATTGAAAGGCTGGATTTTGATGCCAATAATATCACCAATCCTGTGGATATATTTGCTTCCATCCAAACGGGTACACAGCTTTCTGCAAGCATTATTCACACTTTGGGCGAAAGCAATGGAGAAGTTTACAGTTCGGTGATAGAAACCAATAACAGCACCACCCAATTCAGGCTATACAATCAAAGCGGAAATCTGCCTACTCATCATCTGGCAGCCACAAATCATTTCCGGTTGATCTCCAGCCCTGTTTGTTGTAACCGATATTCCAATATTCAGGATTCTCTGTATAGCAATCCATTTGTAGATGCAAAACGTCAATGGAGAGTTTTATCCGGAGCAGCAGGCTTGGAAACCACTCTTACCGCTATTCAATTTACACCTTCCACGGGAATGATCCTATGGTCGTCCGCAAGTTTGGCTGCGCCTGCTTATCTGCTTCCTGCGCTATCACTTAACCTGGGGGATTTATTCTCTAATCCTGTTTCTAATAGCGATGATTACCTTGTAGCTGCCAAAGCAGAAATTAGCCTGTATCCCAATCCGCATTCAAGGCAGCAAAATCTTTATGTGAAAAGCACAGAAGAGCTCGCATCTGTGGAGCTTTACAATATAAAAGGACAGAGATTGAATAGCTGGACTGTGGATTCTGCCAAAGGAAGCATCCTGTTACAGACAGATTGGAGCAGTTATTCCAGGGGTGTGTATCTGCTGAAAGCAAAAACCGCTAAGGGTAAGATTTTAAGCAGCAGGATGATCTTGCAATAGCAGCATAAGGGAGTACCATGCTGTAAGAGCATTTTGAAGCCTTATTATTTTTTACCACCGAGAACACCGAGAACACCGAAAACTATAAATCAAACCCTTCGAATTTCAAACTGAGTTTCACCTTTACACCTTTACACCTTTTCACCCTTTTTTTTACCACCGAGAAAACCGAAAACATCCGGAAGTTACACTGCATTTCCGTATTTACAGCCGTCCCGGCTGTCAGCACACGAGGCGTGTGCTATTACGATGAGCAGAATAAAACCCTGCGAATTTCAAACTGAGTTTCACCTTTCCACCATTCCACCTTTTCCCAATTTTATTTTACCA
>JAQVMI010000311.1 GCA_028703735.1 Candidatus Cloacimonadota bacterium
GGAATTGGCTGTGGAAAACCTGGAAAACTGTTATGAAGACAGCCGTAATGCGGTGCACTATTCAGGGTTATTCAGAGCTGATTATCAATTTCACTTTGCCCCTCAGGATGTAAGCGATTATTCCATAGAGCCAACCTGGACCAGGGTTCAGGAACAGGATATGATTCAGCTAATGCATAACCACTATCAAAATATCCAGATAGAGCTGCAAACCGTGGAAATTGCAGATCAAATTGGCACCACCGAAACTAAAATTTACCGACAATATAGCATAACTGGAATAGAGCGAGATAATAACACCTTAGGCAGGCTTACTTTAGCCACTGGTAATCTGGAAATACATCTGCACAAAGATTATGGTTACTGGTATATTGATAAGTGGTATGATTATCGTGGTGTTACGGGTAGTACTTGGGGAAAACTGAAGCATGAAAACTCCTAAATTTATCCCCAAAATTCTAAATCTATGCCTGCTTTGCGCAGTTTTTTTGCTGCTTGTTAGTTGCCAAAATCCTTTCCGTCCCAAACTGATAGATTTATCCAATGCAGAGATACAAAACCTAACTCCCGAAGCTCTGCTGAACAATTTGATGCTTGCTTACAAAGAAAAGAACATAAATATCTACAAAAGCCTGCTCCATCCGGATTTTCGGTTCGAACTGATCGCCAGTGAAGTTAGCCAAATAGGCATCGATGTAAATGGTGATGGTCTCAGAGATTCCTGGTGGGGTTTTGATAAGGAAATTGAATACACCACCCGAATGTTCTCCGAAGGCTCCAGCGATGGATTATATCCTGTGCCGGATTATATAAACCTGGTGCTGCATATCCCTCCTGAAAATCTTTGGGAAGCCGATCCTGAATTGGGACATGAAGATTGGATCGTAATCCCCTGCAGTTTCGATCTGGTGCTTAGTTACACAAGTAGCAATACCTCGTTTACAGCAAATGGAATTGCCAGATTTTATCTGCGCAAAGTGGAAAACCTTTGGTATATAGCTATTTGGAGAGACGAATCGAATCTATGACCTCTGCTTTTGGAAGAATTATGGCGGTGGATTATGGTGAAAAAAGGATCGGAATTGCGCTTAGCGATCCCATGCGTATTTTTGCCAAACCCCTGTTAGTTATAGCTAATCAGGGAGAAGAAGAGGTTTTGAGTTCCTTGCAGCATCTTATTACCCAACATCAGGTTAGCCTGATATTAGTAGGCATGCCTTATGCAATTGATGGCTCTAATACACCCAAAACTGAGGAAACTCAGGTGTTTTTGGAGATGCTGAAACATAATGTAAACATACCAGTTTTGTTTCAGGATGAACGCTATTCCACTTGCGATGCAGATGCAGAACTAAAAAAATTGGGCTATACATGGCAGGAAGCACGCAAAATTAAGGATGCCATGGCAGCCTGCATTTTTTTGAAGGATTACTTGAACAACTAATAATGATAAAACTTAAATACATCCTCCTGGCAGGGCTTTGTTTTATTGCCCTGATTACTGCCACACTGCTGTACCTTGTGCTGATTCCCACCTGGACAGAAGAGCAAATTGTGAATATCCATCCCGGTGAAAATGCCAGAGGGATAGCAAATAAGCTATATGATGCCAATATCATCCGTAGCAGAACTGTGTTTATAGCTCTGGTAAAAATTCAAGGGGCAGATCGGGATCTGAAAATCGGCAGCTATATTTTTGGTGGTAAAGCCAGCCTGTGGAAAACGGTTCAGAGCCTTCAGAAAGGGCTAAGCGAAGAAATAACCATCACCTTTCCCGAAGGACTATCGCTGTTTAAAACCCTAAAGCGCATAAATAACAGTGGCTTAATTAGCTACGACAGCTTGTATGCAGCAGCAACAAATAAAGCTTTGGTAAAGCGATTAACCGGTATTGATGCTGCCTCCTTAGAGGGATTTCTGTATCCGGAAACTTACCGCTTTTCCATTGCGCTAAGTGCAGATTCCATCCTTGCTACTCAAACAGCCCAGTTTTTTGTGAAACTAAAAGCAGAGGGGATTAACCCGGCAGAAATTCCAGACTTTTACTCTAAGCTGATCCTTGCTTCCATCGTGGAAAAAGAAGCGGGACCAAACAGTGAAAGAGAACTGATAGCAGGTGTTTTTATGAACCGCATGGCACGTGGTATGCCTCTACAATCCTGCCCCACAGTAGATTACATTCTGGAACCTCAGGGAATTAAGAGGGAAGTGCTTAGCTACAAAGAAACCCAAATTCGCTCCCCCTATAACACCTATATAGTTCAGGGTTTGCCTCCCACCCCAATCGCCAACCCCAGCATTGCCTCTATTAAAGCAGTGCTAAAGCCCAAACACAGCTCTTACCTTTATTTTTTCTCTGACCGCAAAGGCATGAATGTATTTTCTCGTAGCTACGAAGAACACTTGCAAAAACAGAAGAGAATTTGATAATTTGCTTGACATATTAAGGCAGTAAGCATTGATTGTGCGTATTGTGAAGAAAGTATTTAGGTATGTGTCTGCCCTAAATGTGATACGATAACAAAAAATAAAATCCTGAACTGGAGGAAAACCAATGAAACTGAACAGCCTTAAATTAGCTTTGGCAGTTGTAGCAATAATGGTGCTACTTAGCGCATGTGGAAACAACAAAAAAATGCCGAAGCCAGGTGGAGAAGTAGTTTACCGCCCTGTGTGGTGGTCTACCCAACCCGAAACCGAATTCGTTTGCACCTATGGACAGGGAACCCAAGCCTCGGAAACAGCATCCATGAATACTGCCAAAGCAAACGCCTTGCTGGAAGCAGCTCAATATGTGGAAGTGGAAATTCAGGGCATGATCAAATCTTACGAAGAAGAAGCCGGAGTGGTTGATCCCCAAATTTTAGCCCTCTCTCAAAGAGTGGTGAAAGCTATATCCTCTGCACGTTTCTCCGGAACAATTCCCGGTGCCATTGAAACACAGAAAGTAAACGAGCAGCACGGAATCCGCTATAAAACCTGGATTCAGGTAAAGATACCCAAAAGCGAGATTAATAAGAATCTGGTAAACAACATTCGCAATGAAGAAGCTCTGTATAATCAGTTTAAAGCTTCGCAAGCATTCAAAGAACTGGATGCAGAGATAGAAAAGTACTAAGAGACTGCTTTAACTAATTCGATAATAAACCCCAGCGATTTGCCGGGGTTTTTTTTACAATGAAGAAAAATTAGGAATCTTGAATAATGATGTGCTTTGGGGTGAAAATGGAGATTAATGCGGAGATTTCTTTTTTTAAACACAGAGAAAAGCAGAGAAAAACAGAGAAAAACAGAGGTTTATTATTACGAAGAGAAAGACATCGGATGATAGACAAGAAGTAAAATAGTCATGATGGAAGTAATAGGAATTTTTTTTTCTCTTTTCTCTTTTACTCTTTGTGAAAATAAAAGACTCTCTTTCCTAATATGCAATGTGCTTTGGAGTGAAAATGGAGAATAATGCGGAGATTTCTTTTTTTAAACACAGAGAAAAAG
>JAQVMI010000312.1 GCA_028703735.1 Candidatus Cloacimonadota bacterium
CTAACATCACTTCTGATCAATGTCCATGGAGATAGGTGTGAAAATTTCGGGGGGATGCGTGATATCTTTCCCCCTATTTCATCAATACTGCCTTAACCAACCGGCTGCTTTTGCCCATCTGGATTTTTACAATATATACTCCGGATGCCAAAGCAACACCTGCACCATCCTTGCCATTCAGTATCAAGGTGTGTATTCCCCTTTTGTAAAGTTTTTGTTCCAGGGTGGCAAGCTTGCGTCCTTTCAGGTCATACAGCTCCACCATACCCTGTGTATTATCCTTGCTTACCGAAAACTGCAAGGTGGCAGTAGGATTAAAGGGATTGGGATAAATGCCAACCTGATCCAGAATTAAAGGAGTGGCGGGATCAGTTACCGAGCTGGTGTTCAGGTAAAAATTATGTGCTCCCCCACCAGGATTAAGGATTATATCGGCAGACCAGGGCTGAAAGCCTTCCATGCTAACCGTAACGTGGTAAACTCCCCAATGCATACTAAGCCAGTATTCCCCCCGGGAGTTAGTATGGGTAATGCTTCTATTGTTCACCAAAATCTCTGCTCCTGCCAAGGGTATGCCGGCAGCAGAAACAGTTCCATACATAAAACCGAGGTCATCATCACAATATAAAAAGCCTAAAAGTATCTTGGGGAACAGCGCAATTGCATCGCTAACCGGCGGATTCTGCGGATCGATAATCACACTATCGCTTACATAATTCATGGAGCGCAGAGTTGTGCCTGATTGGGTATGAAACACATTCTCGGAGGAATGATAATCCTGCGTGTAAGGATGCTGAACCAGCAGCACCAGGTTTCCGCCATTCCAAAAATATGGCTGATCTAACATAAAAAACTGCATATTTTGTCCTGCCCAGAAGTCTAATTCCGAATCATAAACCAAAGTCAATTCGTTACTTGGAATCCAACCCTCAAAAAGATCAGCCTGGGTGGTTTCTCCCATCCAGATTCGTGTTTGCATCCCCAACAGGTCTTCGGCGAAGTTATAATAAAGCCCCAGTGTGCCAATGGTTCCATATCCCTGCGGAATGTTTATTTCACTGGCATAATAAATGGTTTCAAACAGGCTGTTACGGTAGAAAAAATCCAGAGGCATCCTTCCTGTTTGATCACCACTACCAATCATAATGGAATAGGGAGTAGCATCAATCACCGTTATCTGCTTCATTGGGCTGGCGTTGTTATAGGAAATCTCATCACCTGGGGCTTCCACTTCGGCGTAGATAGCCGCATTGCCTGCCACATCGGGAGTCCAGTAAAGAATTAGGGAAATGGTAGTGCCGGGCAACACATTTTCTCCGCTAATGCTTGCCAAAATTGTGCCATTTGCCTTTTTGATATGCACCGGATAGCCTTCCTGGGCTTGAATGCCGTTGTTTTTAACCCTTACCTCCAGCACATGCGGGACATACAGGCTGGGAGTATTATTGCCCAAAATCTCTGTAACAGCCAGGTCGTTCACAATAGTTTGACCGGTGTAAGTAAAGGTGGTTTGGGGGAACAGGTTAGTTTGATCGCCGGCATACAGGGGAGGGCTGTAGGGATCGAAAACAGTGTTGTCATTGTAAGCACGACGAGCCCGGTTCTGCTCTACGTATTGAGCCCGGAATCTGTCCCACTCGCTAAAATACCACTCCGCAACAGGCTTGTAAACCATTAGCACCAAAGTACCGCCATGATAGGCGTATGGCGTATCCAGCGGGATGTTAATTGTGTTTACACCTACCGGATAATCCACAGCTCCATCATACACTAAACTAAGCTGACCGGCAGGAATCCAGCCGGAATTCAAATCAGTCCGTATGGTTGTGCCCAACCAAATTTTGGTTTGGATAGCGGGAAGATTGGTTACAAAATCGTTGTAAAAGCTTATTTGCGAGATGGTTCCAGTTACAATCCCCAATTCCTGCTGAAGATATAAACACTGATACAGCGAGTTTTCATAGTACATATCCACGGGAACACGATTCAGAATGTCCCCACTGCCTACGGTTACCTGCTCTGCCATTAACAGGGAAGCAAATATGCAGAACAACGAAATAAACATAACTAACAATAATCTTACTTGCATGGCTTTCTCCTAAGGTAAAGTTAGGGTTCCTTGTTTTTGTGAGGTAGTAAATCCTGTATTGCCTGCAGCAGAACAGAATTCGGCTTCCTCTGGGCAAAATAACTCGCTTATTGCAACTCTTAAAAAACAATTAAATAGCAATTTTCAAGCCATTTTTTTGGTTTTATTGCTCTTGCTTGCAGGTTTTAGTTAAGCTGTCATTTACCTATTATCAAGCTGTTATTATTACAGCATGATTACAGAATGATAACAAAATGATTGACGCCGGCAAGCAAGGAGAAATAATGGGAAAAAACACTGGAGGTAAGGATGAAAGCTACTGTAAAAGAAGGAATTAAGGGGTTTTCTGGGAAGCTGGATGGAGCAATTTATTACTATCACCCACGCCTAAAACGCACTTTGATGCGCCGGATGCCGGATATGCCAATTCAGGAACAGAATATCGCTTTGGGCAATGCAGCACGCCAGATAAAGGCTCTGGAGCCCTCAGAAGGCTACCGGAATGATTTCCAGCTATACCTGATGAAACTGCGGGATAGAGATGAAAGCATCACCCTGCCCTCCTGGTATAGCCTGTTTGTTAAGATGCTGTGGGCAATGCAGAAGCAGCTTCCTGAAACTGTGGATCTTAAAACTATAACACGCAGCCAAATAGTGGAACAGAATCTTCCCTGCAGATCGGTGAAAACCGCTGTGGAAGCCGGACTTTTAGCTGCTATTCCAGGCTATAAATATATGACACACGAAATTTGATAAATAGAAGCCTTGATTTTTGTTTTGTGTGAGAGGTAACGCTGAGACTTAATTCTTTAAACACAGAGAAAAGCAGAGAAAAGCAGAGGTCATTTTCTAACAAAGAGTAAAAGAGAAAAGAGAAAACATATTCACAAAGAGCAAAAGAGTAAACGAGGAAAAAGAGAGAATGTGTTTACAAAGAGCAAAAGAGAAAAGAGAGGATTGATTTACAAAGAGCAAAAGAGTAAAGCAGAGGTAATTTTTACAAAGAGAAAAAGAGAAAAGAGAAAGAATGTGTTTACAAAGAGTAAAAGAGTAAAAGAGTAAAAGAGTAAAAGAGTAAAAGAGGAAAAAGAGAGAATGTGTTTACACAACGCAAAATAGTCAAAGAAGAAAAGGTGAAAAATCTCTCTTTTCTCTTTTTCTCTTTGTAAAAATTACCTCTGCTTTTCTCTGCATCTCTCTGTGTTTTAAAAAAGAACTTAACCCAATCCTCTCTTTTCACCAAAAAACTACGTCCGAATCTTTTACCTATTTGCAAATCCTCTCTTTTTCCTCTTTTCTCTTTTACTCTTTGTTAAAAAACCCTCTGCTTTTCTCTGCTTCTCTCTGCTTTTCTCTGTGTTAAAAAAAAGAACTTAACCCAATCCTCCCTTTTCACCGAAAAAC
>JAQVMI010000313.1 GCA_028703735.1 Candidatus Cloacimonadota bacterium
CCTAACCTGCAAATTCACTACAGTTCTGTGCTCGCTTACCAATAGAGATTGTATCCATACAAATATTGCCAGTAATAGCGAGAATACTTTTAACCACAGGTTTTCGGATAACAAGCTATTCTTCTCCAATCAAAGAACTAAGACCTAATGCTTTAATCTTCTTGTATAGAGTTGTGCGTTCAATACCTATCACCTTGGCAGTTTGGGAAACCTTCCAATCATTTGCTTCCAGGTGATGCATTAAAAAATCCCTTTCGAAAGCGGCAACACTATCCTTCAGATTTATAATATTGGTGTACTTATCCAGGTTTACATCTATGTTTTCGCTCATCTGCGAAGTTTTGTTTCTAAGGTGTTTAATAATTACCGCATTATTAATCTTTGTTTCGTTTATCATGATAAACTTGCAGAAATTACGCAACTCCCTGATATTACCAGGCCAGCTATAGTTTAGTAAATCCCCCTTTAATCCAGATAAATCCAATTGGTCTATCACACTATATTGCGAAGAAAAGCTGGTGAAAAAATAGCTCATAAGTAATAGGATATCATCATCTCTATCTCGTAACGGAGGAAGCTCTACAACGTTTCCCTCTATTCTGTAAAACAAATCCCTGCGGAATTGTTCTTGATCCGAAAGCTTAGCTAAGCCTGCATTGGAAGCAAAGATCAGCCTTGTATCCACCTTTTTAAGATTACCACCTACCACCTGTATCTCTTTGTTTTCAATAGCGCGGAGGATTTTAGATTGAGCCATCAAAGAGAGATTGGTTACTTCATCCAAAAACAGCAGACCACTGGAGCATTCTTCAAAAAAACCTGTTTTGCTCTTATCTGCATTATTGAAAGAGCCTTTCACGTGACCAAACAGTTCGGATTCGATCAGGCTTTCGGATAGGGCACTGCTATTAACGGTATGAAATGGTTTGCCAAACCTGCGGGAATTAACGTAATAGTAATTAGCTGCCACTTCTTTACCAGTACCAGTTTCCCCTATCAGAAACAAATCTTCGTCCACAGTGGCAAGCTTGGCAATTTGACTGCGCACTTTCTTAATCGCATGGCACTCGCCAATAAAGGGGAAACTACGGGTAAATTGCTTCTTCAAATTGATGTATTCTATTTGTAAACCAATATGCTCTTCTTCCTGATGTTTTAAGGTAATGGCGTTTTCTATGTGCAATAATAGCTGATTTGTGCTGAAAGCAGAGCCTTTTTCGATGAAATGGTAAGCACCCAAAGCACGAATTTCGCTAATTTGGGAAGAGGTAACCTCACCGGAGATCACTATTACCTTATAGTTCAGATCCAGATTGTCCTTTAGATACTTTAGAACCTGTATTCCATTCAACCTACTGCCTACCAGATAAACATCAAGCAGAATTACATCTGGCTGGAACTCTCTTAATCTCTCGAAAAACACATCACTATTAGAGGTAAGCAGAACGTCATATTCATAACGCTTCATCACCTTGGCGATTTGATCAGCAAGAATTACATCATCTTCAAGAATCAGCACTTTACCTTTCATACTATTCCATTATCCTTTCTTCTAATTCTGCCAATGCTGTGATAAAATAGATGTAAGCCTGATCTGGAGAATCGTAGGGAGAGAAATATTTGTGCACGTCCCCATCCTGAAAATACTTGGAGCACATGTAATAGAAATGATCTGAGGTGCTTAACAATCTGGCAATGCGCAGTAAATGGGGATCACCTTTCTGTTTTATCCTCTCGAACAAGCCGTATAGTGTTTCTATGGCATTTTTCTGCATGTCATTTTCCAACCAGGCAGAAAGATCCCTTTCTTCATCTGCCCATGATACCGGCTCTGGGAATGATAGTGATTCCTGCTGGTAATTTGCCAGATGAGTAGTATCTTTGGGATTGGCAAAACCCAAATGGGGACGCGAAAGAACTTCAGCAGGAAAATGACGCATGAAATCGAATATACCTGAAGATGCCCACTGATGCTCACCAAAGGTTTCATAATCCATAAACAGGTTCAAAAACAGGTTTTTATCACCTGTTTCTCCAAGGGTAAGGTGATCTATCCAATTCACAAATTTCTCTACAGTAAGGGGGTATTCGGGCCAATCCCGATTAGAAAAACGGAAGGCAATATCATCTGCCAGTTGGTAATACTTCAGCAAAAGGTTAATATCCTTGGAGTAGTTTTTATAAGCATAAAGCGGAGTGCGCCATTGAAGAATTCTATCCACACCTTCTGTAACAATCGTTTTAAAACCTTCCACTTCATAGATCAAATCAGATAGTCTATCCTGATAAATTAGCTCTGTATTTCGGAAGGTGGTGGTGTAGTAACCAAACTCCTGCTTCATCAAATCCCGATGCATTTGCACCTGTTCCAGAAACTCATTTGTATCGTACAAAAAAGCCAGGGAATGGAAATAGGTTTCGCCCATCAGTTCCACGCAGCCTGTATCTACCAGTTTCTTAAATGAATCCAGCGTTTCGGGGGAGTAAAGTTTAAACTGCTCTATAGCTGTGCCAGTAATGGAAAAGGCAATTTTGAAACGACCCTCGCTCTGCTTAATTAGCTCTAATAGTAACTTGTTGGTAGGCAAATAGCATTTTTCGGCTACTTTTTTCATAACCAAACCGTTAAGCTTATCATCGAACATATTAGCATCTTTGGAAATATCCAGAACGTTGAAATGATTCAAACGGTATGGCTGATGAACCTGAAAGTAGAATATTATATTCAGCATGCTTTTCTCCTAATTATTGGGACGGCGGATGAATTCCGCAAGGGTTGTTGAATAAAGGTGCCTGATCTTTTCAGCAGCCTCTTCCCATCCGATCCTATTTACTTCTTCCATACCATCACAACCCATTTTTGCACATTTCTCGGGGTTTTCTATTAAGTGATTAATGGTTTCTGCCCAAAGATCCACATCCCAATAATCAATTTTGAAGGCGTGATGTACAACTTCTGCCACACCAGATTGTTTGGAAATAATGGAAGTGATACCAAAAGCCATGGCTTCCAAAGGAGAAATACCAAAAGGTTCAGATACCGAGGGAAGCACATAAATATCGGCAGCTTGCAAAATTCTCTCCACTTGTTTTCTATTCAAAAAACCGGTGAAGAGAAATCTGTTTTTAAGACGCATAGCGGCGGATTTACGCAGAACTTGACGTGTCATATCACCTGTTCCTGCAAGAATAAATCTTGCTTCGGGATGAACCTTGAGTACGCGTTCGGCAATTTCCAGGTAGTAATCCGGACCTTTTTGCAGCGTGATTCTTCCTAAAAATAGCACTGTAGGACCCTTAAAGATACGCTGCTGGGTTAGCACTGTTCCAAGTGGGATGGAGAAAGCATTATGGATTATCCTAATTTTACCTGTATCGATGCGATACCTACTCATTATCATCTGAGCAGTGTACTTGGATACGGCAATCACCTTATCGGCATAGGTCATACCGGCATGTTCAATTTTATGAACTCTTTCGTCACCGGGACCAC
>JAQVMI010000314.1 GCA_028703735.1 Candidatus Cloacimonadota bacterium
TTGGTTTTAACTACAGGAGTTCCCCAAGTGGAGCAATTGGGCAGTTCCTGCGCTTCAAAAGTTTCTCGAACAGGCACATTATATACCAGCGAGGCAGCCTGATTCATATCTATCCAATATGACCTGTTCGGGCTGAGCGTGGTTAGGGTATTGTAGGGATTACCGGGAATATATACTCCCTCCACGCCTTTCACCTGTTCCAGGTAAGTATCTATAGAGTTCAAAGCCATTTCTACCGGGATTGCCACCTGAGGAGTAAAGCCAACTAAGTTCCATCCGGAAAGCAGAGGTATAGGAGCTATGGGATTAAGAGGCATACCCACAACAGCAAGGGTGCGGGGATTACTGAGTTTTACATGGTAGCCTTTGCCGTCGCTCAGGTTAGTTAAGGTATTAAAGGGATTATTGGGAACATAAATACCCTCGGGGGATTTAACCATGATTACATTATTCATGATCCCTGTCATGATGCTCGATATAGCCGTATCAGCCGGATGAACATTCAAAGACATCATGTTCCATCCCGCCTGCAAACTGATGTTTTGATTCCAGGCAGCTCCGGCATGAAGCCAGAAGAGGTTATCCGGCCAGGTTCCCACTGTCCCATTCACTTGGCTTGGCAAGGTTTCGGCTACGCTAAGGACTTCATTGGTGCTGGCATCCCAAAGCTTGAAATAAAGATTTTCTCCATTAGTTTCGGTGAATATCTGGATCAGGCAACCGGCAATATTGTTATCTAGTTGAACGGGCTGCTTGCCACGCAGTTGTGGAGTTCCATTCACATTCACAAAAGCAGCCAGCACATCACCCGCTTCTGCCATCTGACCTTCGATTAATACACCTGCCACTACTGCCATACTACCGCTGAGGGCAGTGGGGGTTCCAAATGGATCTGTGGGTGCAGGCCCGCTGAGAGGAAATACGATCTGTAATTCGGTAAACATCACTTGTCCACCATCGTTGGTGGGATGAACAGCAGGAGTGATCGCATTTGCTCCCCAAGTATAGTCATCAAAAAACATCAAGCCAAGCTTGCCAACCTTCTGATTTCCCTGCATTCCCACATACTTAACCTTATCAGCAGGATACACCCACATGGGCTTAAGATTGGCAAACTGGGGAGTAGTGATGTTATTCAGAATAATGGGTTCGCTCCAGGTAGTGCCATTATCTGGGGAAACAGCTATAAATATCTCAGGCGTATTTGCATAAGCGGCATAATCTGTATTAGAATAGTAATTATACAAACGGGAACGAAACGAATTCTGCCATACAACAGCCATCATACCCTCGCCATTGCCTTCGGTTACCTTGGTGTTATTGTAATGAAACATCATGGCGTCAGAGTGAACAGATGCATCCCAATACGGGAAAGGCCAATCGTTTACCATTTCCGGGTAGAAACCACCTGACCCATCTGGCAGAAAGTTATCCACAACTCCCCAGGGGGCTACTGTATCCCAGGGTTGGTAGTATTGATCATGAGTGTTGTCGGGATTTCTCTGAGGATAGATTTCTTTGATGCTAAACTGGGAAGTAGCAGGATTAAAGACGAATTCTTTCATAAACTGCAAATCAGGGTAGTAAATTCCATTCACATTACGCAACTCCCAAAATGCCGGGACGTGAATATGGCCGTTGTCATCCACTGTGGCATTTAGGTGGTTGGAATTGCTGATCACCCAATATAGTTCATCATTGGTATAAGGGATACTATTGTCATTTTTGAAATACCCAACAGTTGAGCCGTGTGCCTCAGGCGGGTTCCATGAGGGTAGATTGCTGAAGCTGCTAATCCTGCTCCAGGTTCCCTGTCCATAGTTTGGGCATTTGAATACATCCAGGTCGGCTTCTGAGATGTAGGTGGTTCCATTTGCCATAGTGGCAAAATGATATCCACAATAATAGAGATTTCCGGCATTATCTACCGCCAGGGCATGGAAGGGACGTCGCCATTCAGCGGCATGATTCCAGTTATCCATCTCTGGAATGGTGAAATTTGAGGTGTTCCAATTTAACTGCGTCCCCATCTCAATATCGGTGGCATTGAAATCGGCAAAGCGGATGTAAGGATTCTCGCTGGGTCCATAGGAGTGAGTAACGCTATTGCGCATAACTACATACACGCGGCGTTTACCGGCAAAAGGAGAGGGTCCGATCACCGCGGTAGGCCAGATAAATTCATTATCAATGGTGGCTGCGGCATTGCCAGGGGTGATAGTTATTGGGGCATTCTGAATGGTAACATTATCGTTGAACAAACCTGCAATTCCCACTATGAAAGCATCGGAGGTTAGCAGATCCTCATATTCTGCGTCTGTATCAGCATTGCAGTGCCAAGCATAAAAGGGCTTGCCGGACACGGGATCCACTGCAAGCGTTGGATAACCTTCATTGTTAATGGTAGAAACGATTTCATTGTTATTAATCACATTGCCACTATTATTCAGATAGGAGTAAAATACTCTTCTGGTACCAGTTGGGGTACGGCGACCGTGATAGGTCATAAAGTATCCGCCTCCAGCGGACTGCGGGATCACTCTTAGCGGTAATCCGTTGTAGCTTACTATCATGTAATCATAGTAAGAGGTTAAGAGAGAGATTGGATTACGGGAGAAAGTGAATGCAGGAGGAGTCCGGGGTGGGCTGAATACCTTTCCCTGGGGTAGTTCAATACCTGGCAGCAATCTTCCCGGATCTGGGATATCATTGGCAACCAGCGAAAAAACCATACATAAGAAGAGGGCTGTGATGCTAAGTGCATGCTTCATTTTCTTTGCTCCTTTGTCCCCTTTCAGAGCATATTACTCC
The DNA here is from genome assembly GCA_028703735.1 of Candidatus Cloacimonadota bacterium. Classification (GTDB taxonomy): domain Bacteria; phylum Cloacimonadota; class Cloacimonadia; order Cloacimonadales; family Cloacimonadaceae; genus Cloacimonas. The sequence continues at coordinate 2,812 of JAQVMI010000314.1, forward strand.
GGAAGAGGTGATCGATTATTTTGTTATTAAAACTTTCATGGTTTTCCGGTAGTTACCAGCATTCATGCTGATGTAATATACACCGGATGCCACCTTGCGGTTGTGGCTGTCTCTGCCATCCCAATAAATCTGATAGCTTCCTTTGGCGTGGTTTTCATTTACAAGACTCTTTATCAATTGTCCTTTGAGGTTATAAATCCCAATAGCCACCGGAGTCGTTGACTTTTCTATCTCATAGGCTATATTAACGTTAGTTATAAATGGATTTGGATAGCAGCCTATCAGGGCAGTAACTGTTGGGATCGGCTCATCACCGCTTAAGGACTGAGTTTCCATGCAGATAAACTGTGGATAATTGCCACGGATAGCATGAGGTTCGCTGCTGAGTGTGGTTACCAAAGGGATTTCGCTGCCATCCGCTTTCAGGATACTGAAGGCGATCTGCTCACCGGTAGTTTCTGTGTAAATCTGGATAAGAGCTGCAGCAAAACCTTCCGGCGTGATAAAGTGTTCTCTACCCCGCAATTCGCCACCAACCCTCGCTACTAAGAAATCTCCGGCTACAGCGGCGTCGCATCTTGCCAAAACGGTCATACTGGAGGATAAAAGTGCGGGAGTGCTGCAGTTCTGGAGTTTTGAAGCCTGATCCCTGGTAAAGGGAAAGGTGAGCGTGTGAGAA
>JAQVMI010000012.1 GCA_028703735.1 Candidatus Cloacimonadota bacterium
CCACCTTTACACATTCCAAACGGAGGATTGGAATCCTCCGCAACGAGAGAAGCTTCCAACCTTGTTTCACCTTTTCACCTTTCCACTTTTACCCCCACCACCTTTTCACATTCCAAACGGAGGATTGGAATCCTCCGCAACAAGAGAAGCTTCCAACCTTGTTTCACCTTTCCACCTTTCCACCTTTCCACCTCTACTTCCCCAAGCAATCCAGATTTATTTATTGACAAATTAACGCCCTGTTAACATAATGATTTTCTATGAAAAATATGAAACTGGGCTCTGATAAGATTAAGGCTAAACCACTTATGGTAAGCCATTTACCGGAGATTGTGTCTAACCTGATGCACAATCTTCCTGGTATTGCGTACCGTTGTTATTATGACAAAGATTGGACTATGCTATACTTGTCCGAAGGTTGCTTGGGAATTACAGGTTACAATGCAGGTGATATCCTTCACAATAACATTGTTTCCTATGGGGAATTAATCCATCCCGATGATAGAATTTATGTAGAGGATTCTATCGCTAAAGCAGTGGATAAAAGGGTTCAGTTCCAAATAGAGTATCGCATTTACAATAAGCTTGGTAATATATGCTGGGTTTGGGAACAAGGAAATGCAATATATGACGCAAATAACAAACCTTGCTATCTGGATGGGTACATTGCTGATGTAACCAATCGCAAAAAAATAGAAGAAGAGCTTAAAAATGCAGCCAAAACCATGGCTGAACTGAACTCTACAAAGGATAAATTCTTCTCCCTGATAGCACACGATTTGCAAAATCCTGTGTATGCAATTATTACCCTATCAGAATTCCTGCGAAGTAACCAACCCAACCTATCACCCCAAGAGATTATTGACCTAATAAGCCAGATAACTGCATCTTCCAAAGGAATTTACACTCTTCTGGAAAACTTACTGGATTGGGCAAGAATTCAAACTGGTAAGGTTACTATTCAAAAAGAACATCTTTCTCTGCAAAAGCTAATAGCCAGAGTACTGGATATTTTAGGCTCTCTCGCTGCAGAAAAAAACCTGCTGATAAGGGTTGATGCCGTGGAAGATATCCTTGTGGAAAGCGATGCCAGAGGGCTAACTACAATTTTAAGAAATCTGATCTCCAATGCCATTAAATACTCTTACAAAGGATCGCAGATTGTGATAAAACTTTGGAAAGATGAAGGGGTTCCAAAAATCAGCGTAATCGATACTGGAATTGGCATATCACGTAGAAACCAGATGGGTCTGTTTAGCATTGTGAAAGATTTCCGCCAACCAGGCACCATGAAAGAGAGCGGAAGCGGGTTAGGATTGGTTCTTACAAAAGACTTTGTGGATATTTTGGGCATGAAATTATCGGTAAGCAGTAAATTGTCTTTGGGAAGTACCTTTACCTTGGAATTGAGTAATGCCAAATAGCTATATTCATAATTTGGGTGTCAACTTCCTGATAAACACATGTAGACATAATAGATCTGCTTCCCTAAGCTTGTCTTGACAATAGTTTGTAGCAAGAAAGAAAAGAACTCTCGTGTTTCGGCAATATGTTATCTCTCTCTTATAGCTTTTACAACCCCTGCAAACATGAATCCAAGAATTTGATTGACGTTATGCAAGGCAGAAAAAATCATGCTCCTTACAACAAAAAACGGTGAGACGATGAATAGATTATTCAAAACAGAACTGGTAAAGATAGTTGATGCCTTTAGCAACAAAGCTGAATGCCTGAACTACATGGCTGCTCTGCTATCCGAAAGCGGCTGCCTTAGCTTTCCCGATCGCTTCTTAGCTGCAGTGAAGGGACGTGAGGAAATAATGAGTACCGGAATTGGCAGAGGAATTGCGATTCCGCATGCGCGGGATCTCACGGTAAGCTGTTTACGCATAGCAGTATGCATGATTAAACAGGCATTGGATTTCAATAGTGTGGATTCAGAGCCGGTTCGTTTGGTGTTTATGATTGCTGTGCCACAAAGCTCTAACCAGGATTACATGAAAATATTGCGCTCGCTTTCGGAATTTTTGAGGCGGGAAGACAACCGGGAAACCCTATTAAACGCTATTAGCGAGAGGGATTTATATGAGAAAGTTCAACAACTTGAGGATAAAATACGTCCTCAACTTGGCGTTTAGCCTACTGCTGATTGTACCTCTATTTGCTCAACATCAGGATGCAGGAACCACAGGTTTTGCAAATCTGAAGCTGGTGTACTCTGCCAGGGCAAACTCGATGGGTTCTGCAAGTACGGGAAGAAGCAAGAATTTTGATGGAATGCAGTTTAATCCTGCCAGTATCCTAAGGCTTCCGGAAGCTGCTATATCCAGCACTTTCATGGATCATTTTGTTGGTAGTGGCGGAGGATCACTGCAATATGTAGTACCCAAAAACATCTATCATTCTTATGGCTTATTCATTAATTACTGGAATTCTGGCGAAATAGACCGCACCGATATCAGCTCCAGTGGCGAACTGATAGAATTGAACGATACTTTCGGAGCACAAAACATCGTAGCAGGGGTTTCCTATGCCAGATTTATCAGCCCTGCCATAGACGTGGGTGGAAATGTGAAATTTATCTGGGATCAGATAGACGAAAGCAATGCTACCGCAGCAGTGGTAGATCTTGGTTTGTTACACCATACTGCCAATGATAAGATTAAGGTTGGCTTGTCTATGCGCAATCTTGGAGCTCAGATAAGCAAATATTCCGAAAGTAAGTACGATGAAAAACTACCTACGGTTTATAGTGCCGGGATGGGTTTCGATTTTACAGAAAACACACTGATGAATTTGGATATTTCCAAAGCAGCGGGAGATAATTTTATCGGCAAATTTGGTATAGAGCACAAGCTGAATCCTGCTTTATCCTTGCGAACCGGTTTTCGAAGTAATGCGGGAGATTATAATAATGGTGGATCCCTGGCATGGACTTCGGGGCTTAGCCTCGGTTTGGGCTGGAACTGGAAACGCTATACTATAGACTACTCACTGGCTTCTTATGGGGACTTGGGTTTGGCAAATCAACTAAGCATACGTTATGGCTTAAACACCGGATTTTTGCCATCTGAAAATTGAACCGGAGATAAGGGGAACACTTGGAAAAACGCAGTTTCTTGTTAGAAATAGGATGCGAAGAAATACCCGATAAACAATTACTAATTGCTTTTGAAAGCATAAAGACCAGTTTTGCGTGCTTCCTGCAGAATGCCAATCTTGAATGTAGTGATTACAAAATTAGTGGTACTCCGCGGAGGTTGTTTTTATCAGTAGAGGATTTGGATGAAAAACAAGCAGACCAAAGTGTTTTAAAAACCGGTCCTTCCATAAATATTGCCTACAAACCTGATGGCACGCTAAGTCCTGCAGGGTTAGGTTTTTTAAAGAAAATTGGTGTAACAGCGGAGCAGGCTATAACCCTGGATACAGAAAAAGGCAGCTTTCTTGCAGTACAATTCGAACAAGCAGGACAGGACACATTAAGCTTGTTAAGCACCTGGATACCTTCTATGATTACCCAAATTCCCTTTGGCAAAAAAATGATTTGGCATAAAGCAGATTTCAGCTTCTCCCGCCCCTTACGCTGGCTGCTGATGCTTTGGGATGGCGTGCCTCAAACTGTGGATTTCTTTGGCTTAAGTAGTGGTGAGGTATCCCATGGGAATCGCTATTTAGGTTTGGATGCCGCATTGGAAATCAAAGCCACTATTGGAAGTTCGGTGGAAAAGTATTACCTTAAAACTCTACGGGAAGCGAAGGTAATAGCTGATGCAGATGAACGCCGCAGTTTAATTCTTGATCAATTGGCGCATGTGTTTGATGGAACAGGTTTTTCGGTAATCGAAGATCTCAGGTTAGTAGATACTGTGTGCAATTTGGTGGAATACCCTACAGCAGTAGTGGGTGAATTTGAAGCAAGGTTCCTTGCTCTGCCGGAAAAGATTATTATCAGCACCATCAGTCAGAATCAAAAATACTTCTCTGTTAAGGATTGCCAGGGTGCGCTTACCAATAAATTCGTCTTTATCTCCAATGGGGATCCGAAGTTTTCTTCCCTGATTACCCGTGGTAACGAAAAAGTGGTAAATGCCAGGCTTGCAGATGCCCTTTGGTATTACAATGAAGATACCAAACAACCCCTGGAAAGCTATACTGCCCGTCTGGGAGACGTGGTGTTTCAGGCAAAATTGGGTACGATGGCAGATAAAACCAGCAGAATTGTTAAGCTCTGCGGTTTGATAACCCAATATTTGAATACTGATGCCATAGAAACTGAAAAAGTGATGCGTTGTGCTACACTTTGCAAGGCAGATTTGGTTACTACTATGCTGGGAGAAAAAGAATTTACCAAGCTTCAGGGATATATTGGTAAACAATATGCCATTGCTTCTGGAGAGGATCTTCAGGTAGCTTCCGGTATTTATGAACATTACATGCCCCGCGGAAGTGCAGATGAATTACCCGAAACACTTTGTGGTAGCATTGTAGCCATTGCAGATAAAATGGATAGCGTGGCAGGTATTATTGGCATTGGAATGATGCCCACAGGAAGTGGTGATCCATTTGCCCTAAGGCGCGCTGCCAATGGAATTGTTCAGATAATCAGTGCCAGAAAGTGGGATGTGGATTTGTTCGCCTTAGCAGATAGTGCCTTATCCTTGGTTGGTGACCAATGTCAAACTGACCCTATTGCAAAGCAGAACTTACATAGCTTCATGGAGCAACGTGTGGTTGCCCTGCTTAAACAACAGGGCATAGCCTACGATATAATTGAAAGTGTTATGCACATAGATAAATCGCATATTAATGATTTGGAAAATCGCGCTCTTGCCTTACAAAATCTAAAGAATCACGAAGATTTTATTCGCCTGGTTATAGGATTCAAACGAGTGGCAAATATCATAGCCGATACTAAGGAATTCCCTCCTCTAAAGGTATCATTGCTCTTGGAGCAAGCAGAAATAACCCTACACGAACTTCTGCTGAAGCTTCATGAGCAGATAGATACTGCCCTGCAATACAAGGATTACAGCATTGCCTTAAGTCATCTGATAGATTACGGGAAAGCCATAGACGATTTCTTTGATGCTGTTTTGGTTAATTGTGAGGATGCAATTACCAGAATAAACCGGCATGCTTTGTTGTGGGATGTTAAGCAGGAGTTTTTGCGGGTTGCCGATTTATCGCAGATTGTAACGAATAGTGAAATATAGGAGTTTTTGACCAATTATGAACATTTTAGATAACTTTAAAAACCGTGCTAAAGAAGCTGGTGGCAGCATAGTACTTCCCGAAGCGTTTGATGCAAGAACCCTGAAAGCAGCAGCACAAATTGCCAAAGAAGGCTTGGCGGAAGTAATCCTGCTGGGAGAAGAATCACAGGTAATAGCCGATGCAAAGGCTTTGGGGTATGATTTCAGTGGCAGTGATGCCAGCTTTTCTTGTATAAAGATTATCAATCCCGCTTCTGCACAGGAATTACCCCGCTTTGCAGAGTTTTTTTATAATAAACGGAAAGATAAAGGAATTTCATTAGAGGAAGCATTAATCGCAGTTCAGCAGCCTTTGTTTTTTGGTGCATGCATGGTGAAACATGGCTTGGTGGGTGGAATGGTTGCCGGAGCAGCAAATACCACTGCTGATGTTCTGCGGGCTGCTCTGCAGGTAGTTGGCGTTATGCCCGGGTTAAAAACCGTATCCAGTACCTTTATAATGGTAGTGCCAGATTTTCTGGGAGAGGAAAAAGTGTTCCTCTTTGCAGATTGTGCTGTAGTCCCCAATCCCACTGCAGAACAATTAGCTGATATTACCACCAGTACAGCATTAACCCGCAGAGCAATAATTGGGGATGAGCCCTATGTAGCTTTGCTCTCATTTTCTACCATGGGGAGTGCCGAACACGAATTGGTGGAGAAGGTTCAGAATGCCAAAAAGATATTGGATGAACGTAAGGTAGATTTTGCCTATGATGGTGAAATGCAATTGGATGCTGCCATAATTCCATCTATTGCAAGCAGCAAGGCACCTAAAAGCTCTGTTGCCGGAAAGGCAAATACTTTGATATTCCCAGATCTGCAAGCAGGGAACATCGGCTACAAACTGGTGCAAAGAATGGCAAAAGCCGAAGCCATTGGACCCATTATCCAGGGATTAGCCTCACCTGTGTGTGATCTTTCCCGCGGTTGTTCTGCGGAAGATATTGTAAATACAGCAGTGCTGGTGTTATTAATGGCAAAAAAGTAAGCGAAAACAAAGCTGTAATCAAGTGACACAAAACACATTTTTTACCTTTAGCATTAATTAATAAATAAAGGGGGATAAAATGGCAATTAAGCTATCTAACCGCTGTAACCTGATTAAACCGTCGCCCACACTTACACTATCGGCTAAAGCCAAAGAGATGAAGGATGCCGGAATTGATGTAATCAATTTTGGAGTTGGCGAACCAGACAAAAATACTCCGGATTACATTAAGATTGCCGCTCATAAAGCCTTGGATGCAAATTTTACCCGTTACACTGCCAATGCCGGCATTGTGGAATTGCGTCAGGCAATTTGCGATAAACTTGCCAGAGACAATGGATTGCAGTATTCTCCCAAGGAGATATTAGTTTCTCCTGGAGCAAAAGCATCCATCTTGAACGTTCTTATAGCAGTATGCGATAGCATGGATCAGGTACTGATGCCTTCACCCTATTGGGTAAGCTATCCGTATCAGGCTCTGCTTGCCAATGCAGAACCTGTTTATATCCCCACAGAGGAAAGCAATTCTTACAAAATTAATGGTGAATCGTTAACTGCTGCCATTAAAGCCAATCCCTGCTCTAAAGTATTAATCCTGAATTCACCCAGCAACCCAACCGGCGCAGTTTATACCCGTGAAGAGCTTGTTGATATTGCTGATGTTTGCGTTAAACATAATATCCTGGTAATCTCGGATGAAATATACGAAAGATTGGTTTACGATGGAATTAAGCACGTATCCATAGCCAGCTTGAATGATGAAATAAAACAACGCTGCGTTGTGATAAACGGGGTTTCCAAAGCCTATGCAATGACAGGCTGGCGTTTGGGATATGCTGCCGGACCGCAAAACATTATTGCAGCCGCTGGAAGGGTGCAGGAACATGCCACCTCATGCGTTAATTCCATTACCCAGAAAGCTTGCGTAACCGCTTTGAATGAAGAAGACGAATCCATAGAAAATATGCGGCTGGAATTTAGCAAACGCCGCGATTACCTTTATAATGAACTGATTAAAATACCTCATTTAACCTGTTTCAAACCTCAGGGTGCCTTTTATATAATGCCGGGAATAAAGTGGTATTTGGAAAACAACCACCAGGGAATTCACAATGCTGATCAGTTCTGCAATGTCCTATTGGAAAAGTATCACGTGGCATTGGTTGCAGGCGGCTCTTTTGGCTTAGAGGGAACCGTTAGATTTTCTTATGCCAATAGCATAGCCAATATACAGGAAGGTGTGCAACGCTTTGCTGCTTTCTTAAAAGACCTGGCTTCAGGAGAGTAAACCATGGATGAATTTGACGATAAACTGAAAGAACGCTGGCAACACAGGCGCAAAAAGTCCTATAATTGGACTAAATTGGCAATAATGGTGTTTGCAGTGGTGGCAATATTTTGGGCAATGAACCATCTGCAAAATAGCGGTAGCATTGTTAATAATCCTTCTGCAAGTGTAATAGACTCTACCCAAACAGATACGCTGAATACAGGAACAGCGGAGCAAACTCCTTGAGTCTTGTAATAGTAGGCTCTATTGCGTTGGATACTGTTTCCACTCCCGAAGGAGAGGTACAAGATACCCTGGGAGGATCTGCAATTTATGGTTCTCTGGCAGCCTCCAGCTTCTGCCCTACCCACATTGTGGGGGTTTTGGGATCGGATTATCCTGCCTCTGGACTTCAGCTACTGGAAGAACATGGGATAAACTTGGAAGGGTTGGATTTCAAAGAGGGTAAAACCTTTCGCTGGAGTGGTAAATATACAAATTGGAATCGTGCCGAAACCCTTAATACAGAGCTAAATGTATTTGCCGATTTTTCTCCTGAATTGCCCGAATCTTACCTATGCTGTAAATGCCTGCTATTGGCAAACATTCACCCCCGACTGCAATTACAGGTTTTAAACCAAATTAACTCATACCATCATCTGGCATGTGATACCATGAATTACTGGATCAGCCTGTGCAAAGATGAGCTGGAACAGGTGATAAAAAGAGTGGATATCGTGTTCATGAACGAAGATGAACTAAGAGAATATACGGGCAAAAAAGACGTCTTTGAAGCAGCAAAGGAGATTCTAACAATTGGTCCCGAATGGGTGATAATTAAACGTGGGGAATATGGCTCTGTAGCAGTATCCAGCTCAAACCTGTTTTTTGCTCCGGCATATCCGGTAACAAAAGTAAAAGACCCCACCGGTGCTGGAGATTGCTTTGCTGGTGCCTTCATGGCATATCTGGCTAATCATCCCATAATAAATCATCAGGTAATTCGTGAAGCTGTGCGCTATGGAACTGTGCTTGCAGCAATGAATGTCCAAGATTTTGGAGTACAAGGTATTATTGGTAAATCCAGAGCAGAAATAGAGGTTTACAAGGAGCATTTAATTAAGTGGACAAGCTAAAATCGGGAATCAGTTACCGGGATGCAGGGGTTGATATTTCTGCTGGAGAAGCCGCAGTAAAAGCGATTAAGCACAAAGTGCGCAGCACATATAACAATAATGTGTTAAGTGATTTGGGCAGCTTTGGTGGGTTGTATAGTGTTGATCTAATTAAATGGAAGCAACCGGTTTTAGTTTCCAGCACAGATGGAGTGGGCACAAAGCTAAGAATTGCCATCATGGCAGGAGTATATAATACCATCGGTCAGGATTTGGTAAACCACTGTGTGAATGATATTCTGGTTCAAGGTGCTATACCACAATTCTTTTTGGACTACATAGGTGTTGGCAAACTAAATCCCGCTATGATTGAGAAAGTGATTGATGGGTTGATAACAGCTTGTAAACAAAATTCCTGTGCCTTGATTGGAGGCGAAATGGCAGAAATGCCAGGTATCTACCAAGAAGAGGATTTCGATCTGGCAGGAACTATTGTGGGGATGGTAGAGCGGGATGCGCTGCTTCCACGAAACATCCAGGCTGGTGACGCACTTATTGCATTGCCAAGCAGTGGATTACACACAAATGGCTATTCTTTGGTGCGCAAAATTGTTTTCGAACATTTAAGAATGGATTTGGATACTTACGTTTCTGACTGCAATAAAACACTGGGCGAATTACTGCTCGCAGTGCATAGCAGCTATCTCCCTATCCTTAAAGACTATTTACAAGATAATTCGCTGCATGGTTTGGCACACATTACAGGTGGAGGAATTGCAGGTAATCTTAGCCGTATTCTTCCCCGGGATTTAGGTGCTGTAATTCGCTTACAGAATATTAGCACACCTCCATTTTTCTCGTGGTTAAAATCAATTGGGAACATCAGCGATGAAGTTATGCGGCAAACCTTTAATCTTGGTGTGGGCATGATTTTGGTGGTTGACAAGGATAGTGTGGATCATTTTACCTGCATTTTGGGAGCAAAAACTATCGGTGAATTAACAGACAATGCTTCCGCAAAGGAGAAAGTGGAATTTGTATAAACCTACATAAAATAGAAGTTTTAGTGAGCTAATTGAAGCTGGGATATGAGCTGAGCAGTGCTACACTAAAAAAACCTCTTGACTATTTTTTGTATGTCAGATAAAAGAGTTTCCAGCGGTGAAGTCCCTAAGCTTTTGGGAGGGGTTTCACTTACAATGAGCTTAAGAAAAGATAATAAAAACCCAGGATGAAGGGAGGTTAGTCGATGCGTAAACATGCATTGATCCTGCTAATAGTATTGCTCCTTGGAGTGGCATTCTTGAATGCTGCAACTACAGGGCGTCTGGCAGTTCGTGTTCGTGATGGACAAGGACGAGCCCTCGAATTTGTGAACGTTGTTGTAATGCAAGGAACCCAGCGCATTACAGGCGGTCAAACTAATGCCAAAGGGACGGCGATAATAATAAACATCCCCCCTGGTTCGTACAATGTTAAGTTCTCTCTAATCGGGTATAGTGAATACACTTTTAGAGATGTACGTATACAGGTGGACCAAACAGCCAATCTTGCGCCCATTATGAATAAAACGGGATTCGAGATGTCTACTGTTGTTGTTCAGGCTGCTGAGGACAAGGTGGAAAAGGACAGGGTTGGTTCAGCTCGTCAGATTGAAATGTCCCGCATGTCCGATTCCGCTGTTAGCGATGTTGCAGGCATTGTGTCTATGCAAGCAGGTGTAACCAATATCGGTGGTGAGCTTCATATCCGTGGAGGCAGAGCCAACGAGGTGAATTACACTGTGGATGGGATGAGCGTATCCGATCCTGTGGACGGTGGCGCAACGCTGCAAGTTGATATGGATGCCATTAGTGATATGAAAGTTATGACAGGCGGATTCCCGGCAGAATACGGTAATGCGCAATCTGGAGTAATAAACATAGTTACCAAAGATGGGGATTCCTTCTACTCTGGGAAACTGGAATACAATTCGGATCACATTTTAGGTGAGGGTCGCAACGATGACGTTTTCAAATTTGCAATTGGTGGACCAGTAATACCTTTTGCCAGCCCAGAATTTAAAGAAAAATTCACCTTCTATCTAAATGGAGCAGGTGAATGGCTGGACGGACGTTTGAAAGATTATTACATAAGCGATCCGAATAAAGATTTTGTACTTTTTGGACGTCAACTTTTAGAAGCAGAATACGAAAGATTTGATCCCTATGCTTCCAGGGATGACATGCTTGGAGTAAACATCGGCAACCGTAATTACAATTCGTATAATATAAACCTCAAGACAAAATACGATATTAGCCCCGGGCAGAAAGTTACCTTTGCGGCACGCGGAGACAGAAGTTACGATAATCCCTTCAGCGAATTTGCCTATGATTATTCCTGGCGTTATGCAATGCAGCACTTTAAAGAGGAAGATACCACTCAACGTCAATTTATCGGTACTTACGACCATGTGTTCAATAACAGCATGAACCTGAAGGTTAAAGCCAGCTACTACCGCAAGGATGCTTACGAGGGTCCTAAGGGTATAGACCGTAGCAGCTACATGTTCCTGGATATAGATCCTAATAACATACCATCCAACTATACAGATCTGGTCGGTTTGGGCTATTATGGTTATTCATCGGTTGATTCAAACGATGATGAAGTTTACGATTATGGCTTCTTGCCTGCCTCTGAATGGGTGTACCGTCTGGAAAGTGTGGAAGTTCCCCGTACAGTACCAGGTTTCAAGGCACCCGGCACAATCTATGATAATTATGTAGATGATACAACCACCACCCTTAGTGCCCGTGGTGATTTCGAATGGCAGCTTAATGAAACTCATCTGGCTAAAACAGGTTTGGAAATTATTAAACACGATATCCGTAAAGACCAACTTCAGGACTTTTTGGATATAGATGACAAACGCCGTTCGGATTATCTGCGTGATTTTGTGTTCGACGTAACTAATCCCAACCAGTTTAATTTTGATGCTTGGTTGGCGAATCCCAGTACCCCAGCCCAACTTTATGATTTGCTGCCTTTAGACCCCAGCGAAACCCCCACTTCGGCTTCAGATCTTGTGGCAATATATAAACCTCAGGATTATTTTGCGGCAGCTAAAGCAGCTTCAGGTAAGAGAGATGGATATCAGGCAGACCCATGGCAGGTTGCATATTACTTGCAGGACAAGATGGAATGGGAAGGTATGATTGTAAACGCTGGCTTGCGGTTTGATTTCTGGTATCTTGGCAGTTCCTATTCTATTGCCAGAGATGATGGTTCCTATAAAACAAGCTCATTCAACAGCAAAGATCGCTACCAGCTTATGGTTTCACCACGTTTGGGTGTATCCCACCCAATCACAGAAAGGGATGTGTTGCGTTTTGCCTACAATTATCAGAACCAATTGCCCCAAATGCAGTACATTTTTACCAGCCGTGATACCACCGATGCTTATACCAATACCTCAGGTTCTACAATAAGAGTTGGAAACGCTTCTCTTGAACCACAAATCACCGTTACCTATGAGGTTGGTTTATCGCATCAGCTTAGTGATGACTATGTTCTTGATTTAACTGCTTATTACAAGAATCTTTATAACTACGTGAATACCGTTAAAGAACGTAGCGATGTGGAACAAACCGTATTTTGGTACAGATATTTTTCTGATGACTACGGTTCTGCTCGTGGGATAGACATGCAGCTTGAAAAGCTTCTTTCGAACTTTAACACTTGGAGTATTGCCTATTCCCTGGCATGGGCTCAGGGTAACAATTCCCGGACTATTGTTCAGGATGAAGCAACCAATCTGCGGGAATTCCCCTTGGATTGGGATGTACGCCATAACATGAGCGTAAGCTATACCTTCAGAATTGGTAGAGGTGAAGAGTATTTTGTCCCATTTACGAATTTGATTCTACCTATTGACGATATTTCCACAAACGTCACCTGGTCAATGGCTTCGGGTGCTCCTTATACTCCCCAAAGTATGATAAGCAATAGCGAGCTGGATACAAACAGCAAACGCAAAGAACTTAGCCAAAGTGCAAATTTAAAGATTACCAAAGGGATTAACCTGCCTAACAAGATGAGTTTGCGTCTCTATTTCGATGTGGAAAACATATTTAAAAGCCGTAATGTACTGGAAGTCCACCGTAAAACCGGCTCTACTACTTGGGATGGAGCAGACCTGCAGGAAGACCAGATTGATTATATTTTCCCTGAAGTGGCTTATGCAAGCGCTTTATCTACTACAAACCCAACCTTTATAAACGACCTCAGGACTTATACCCTGGGCGTATCGTTCAACTTCTAAATTATTCCAAGGAGGAATTATAAATGAGAAAGTTCATTTGCACAATGCTAATGATAGTTATGATGAGCCTTGTATTCACAAGTCTCGCTTTTGCAGTAGATCAAGCTGCTCCGGTTGCTTCTGGTGGCGGAATAGAAAGTTTTGCCGAATTAGTTTTTGGCAGCGGACTGGTTAAGTGGTTCAAAGATGGTGGCTGGGCTATGTGGCCTATCCTGTTAGTAACAATATATGGCTTGGCTTATATTATCTGGAAATTCATCGCTCTGTTTACGGGGAAGGTGAATTTAAACAATTTTCTTGCCAAAATCATTCCTCTTGTAAAGGCTAAGAAGTATAAAGAAGCTATCGAGATTGCCAAAAATACCCGTGGTCCTGTAGGACAAATAGTATATGCAGGTCTGCTGAAAGCAGATAAAGGCGTTGACGCAGTAGAAAAAGCAATAGAAAATGCAGCTATGATAGAAATGAGCTATCTGGAGAAAGGTTTCTTAGAGTTATCCACTGCTATTACTCTTGGACCCATGCTGGGTTTCCTGGGTACAGTTGCAGGTATGATCAGTGCATTCGATGCTATTGCTGCCGCCAGAGCAGTTGATGCAACTATTGTTGCAAGTGGTATCAAAATTGCTTTGATTACTACTGAAGCCGGTTTGATTGTTGCGATTCCGGTACAGTTTTTTAACAATATATTTGTTACCATGGTGGATCGCCAGGTTATAGAAATGCAACGTGCTTCCGAGAAAGTAATTGAAGCCCTGCTTGAAGCATAGGGGGATAAAGTGAAAATCGGTCGTAAACGGAAGGGAAAAGCAGAGATACCAACTGCATCTACTGCTGATATAGCCTTCTTGTTGATCATCTTCTTTATGGCGACCACTAAGTTCGACGTAAAAGAAGGGATTAAAATAGTACTGCCTCAGGCATCTGAAAAGCAGGAAACACCTATTCAGTCTCTAACCTTAACAGAGAAAGAGATGACCCGCTTTCAGATTACTGCCGATGGGCAACTTGTTGTAAATAAAGAAGCTCCTCGAACTATAGAAAATAGTGAACTGGATGCATTGATACAGCAAAAAGTGAAAATCAACCCGGATA